>JABMRN010000205.1 GCA_013202515.1 Candidatus Omnitrophota bacterium
CGCCAGATAACTCGTCTTGGGATTGAATGGCGAAGGTACATTGAAGGTCTGGGTTTTGATTTCTCCGAATTCTCCTTTCACTTCTACCTCATGTGAGTTGCGCGTAAACAAAGGAGATGTAACTATTCTTACAGTTGTCTTATCAGCCCCTATTCCGACTAAACTTAATAAGGCGGATACATTTATATTCTTGGGAAATCCTTTAACTGCCTGTTTGGCGCTTCCTTCAAAAATAACGGTCTCTTCTTTGATTTCCTTTATATTTATACCATTTTCCAAAAGATAGGGAGCTCCTTCCAGGCCTTTCGGCGGCTTTCTGGTGGTAATTGTAACCGAATCTATTTTGGAAAAAGAAGCGGCCTTAATTGCATCAATGCCTGCTAAAGCCCCGCTAGGTATATAAACCCTAATGCCTTTCTTGCGGGCTTCTTTAATCAGATTCTCGTGTCCTAGCAAACCCCCTACACTCATGATCATGATATCAACTTTTTTCTCGATAGCGTGGCTTAGCATTTCAGAAGAGATAGCTGCTGAAGCCGCTTCGATAACAAGCTCACTTTTTTTAAAAATATCGTCCACAGATGAAGACCCGAGCTTTCTTCCTAGCTTATTCTCTAGAACTAATATTTTATCTTTATCGATATCGAATAAGGCTATCAGCTCTATGCTGTCTTTTAAATCCCCAAGGCATGATTCGGCAATTTTGCTTCCTATAACGCCACATCCCATTATCCCGACCTTTAACTTTATTTCCATTAAAACGCCATTTATTTCTCTTTGCTGCTCAGTTCAAGCATTCTTTTCAATGACTTTCGTGCCTTATCGGCTATTTCTTTAGGAACTTTGACCTCATATACTTCCTTCTCGAGAGAATGAAGAACCCAACCCAGTGTTGTCAGCTTCATATTAGCGCATATTAGGTGTGAGGTAGGCATTAAAAACAATTTATCTGGATTTTCTTTCTTCAATCCATAAAGCATACCGCATTCGGTGCCTATTATAAATTTCTTTTTTGAAGCTTTCTTTACGTATTTAAGCATGCCGCCTGTACTGCATATCGAATCAGCCATGTCTAGCACCTCGGGATTACATTCGGGATGGGCTAAAAATTCGGCATAAGGGTGTATCTTTTTTGCTGCTACAACATCCTCTTCTCGCAACCTAATGTGGGTTGGGCAAAAGCCTTCCCACAAAATTATATCCTTTTCTGGCACTTGGCTCTGCACGTACTTGCCTAGGTTTTTGTCAGGAACAAATATTATATTTTTTCCTTTAAACTTCTTACGATCTCGACGGCATTACTTGAGGTACATGCCACGTCACTTTCGGCCTTTACGTTTGCGGAAGAATTAACGTAACAGACTACTGCAGCATCGGGGTGGGCTTTTTTCTTTTCCTTTAACTTTTCAACTGTTATCATATCAGCAAGAGGACATCCTGCCTCTTTTACTGGCAACAACACTTTTTTATCAGGATTTAAAATCGCGGCGCTCTCGGCCATAAACTGTACACCACAAAAAACAATGATTTTAGCGCTGGTCTTCACTGCGGCCTGAGACAACGCCAGAGAATCACCCCTGTAATCAGCAATATCCTGTATTTCATCACGCTGATAGTTGTGTACTATGATCACGGCATTTTTTTCTTTCTTTATCTCCACGATTCTCTTTATTAAATCCTCTTTATAGCTTCTGTCATCAAACTTGCTAGTCATCTTGTACCTTTAGAAGAGCGTTATCTATTAACCTTGTCTTGCCTATAAAAACTGCAAGCGCTATAAGCGCCTTATCCTTTATCTGGTCAACATCTTTAAGGGTTTCGGAATCCACCACTTTAACGTAATCGACCCGGACAGTTTTCTTCGAATCTATCATTTCCTTAATAGAACTAACTAATCTTTTCGAGCTTCGTTCGCCGCACACAAATAGATCTTCGGCCCTTTTTAGTGATTGCTGTAAAATTAGCGCGTCTTCTCTTTCATTTTTTTTAAGGAAGGCGTTCCTTGAACTCATAGCCAGACCGTCGGTCTCTCGTATAATGGGTAATATTTTGATCATGACATCCATATTTAAATCTGCAACCATTCTCTTTATTACAGCTGCCTGTTGAGCATCTTTCTGACCAAAATACGCTATATCGGGTTTTGTTATTTCAAAGAGTTTAGCCACTACTGTAGAGACCCCTTTAAAATGACCAGGACGTGATATGCCGCAGAGGTTTCCAGTAAGTTTCTCAACCTCGACAGAAGTAGAAAA
>JABMRN010000012.1 GCA_013202515.1 Candidatus Omnitrophota bacterium
CTGGTATGTTTGACGTCTATTGGTTCGTTTGAAGAGCCAATTCCCTTGTAAAAATACCGACGATGAAATGAGGACCAGAAAAAAACTTTACCCCAAAAATTAATACCTTCTATGAGGGAGGCAGGAAAAGAGATAGGTAAAAACCAGAAATTCACCCCAGAGTAAATAGGGACAAAGAGGATAAAAAAGGTGATTCCCCTAACTGATTAGACTATAATCAGTTAAACAAAAACAAACAACAAAAGGAGGAATCGCCTATGGCAAGAATAGCACAAAACCTGTTCACCTGGCAAGAAGTTATTTCAGAAAGTGACTCAGATAGACTAAGATGATAAGAGACACATTACCAGATGAAGAACTGATGAAGTTTTTAGAGAAAGCACGGGGCAACGGAAGAAACGATTATCCAATCAGGCCAGTCTGGAATTCCATTCTGGCAGGAATAGTCTATCAACATTCCTCCATAGAGTCTTTACGTAGAGAACTATTAAGGAACGGAGAGCTAAGAGATGTCTGCGGGTTTGACCCAATTATAGGGGCAAGGGCAGTTCCTACTGCCAGAGCCTATAGCCACTTTATGGGAAAACTAATAAAGCATCGGGCAGAATTAGATAAGATGTTCGATAAACTCGTAGAAGAGCTAAAAGAAGCTCTTCCCGATTATGGCCAGCACTTGGGGATAGATTCAAAAGCAGTCAATTCCGCCGGTAAACCCACGGAAAAGCAAGAGCAAGACGGAAGAAGAGATATAGATGCGGACTGGGGGAAGAAGAAATACAGAGGAAAAAGAAAAGATGGAACTATCTGGGAGAAGATAGTAAAGTGGTTCGGATATAAGATACACCTTTTAGCAGACACTAACTATGAGTTACCCATCAGCTACAAAATAACCCATGCCTCGGTAGGCGATAGTCCTGTTTTAGGGGAGCTTTTTAAAAAAACGGAAGATAGGCACCCCAAGATACTCGAAGATGCAGAAGAACTAACCGCTGATCGGGGCTATGATTCCGAGGGAAACAACAAACTTTTGTGGGATGAATACAAGATAAAACCTTTAATAGATATCCGTGATATGTGGAAGGATGAAAAAGGTCAAACCCGACCTCTTTATCCGGATAAGGCGGATAATATCGTCTACGACTTTAAAGGCAGTGTCTTTTGTCACTGTCCAATAAGTGATAAGAGATACGAGATGGCCTATCAAGGATTTGAAAAAGACAGAGAAACCTTAAAATACCGCTGTCCGGCCAAAGCCTATGGATTCAACTGTAAAGGTATATCTGCCTGCAGTAAGAATAATGGATATGGCCGCATAGTAAGAATTCCTTTAGAGACAGATCGGCGGATATTTACACCTATCGCCAGGTCAAGCTATGCCTGGAGAAGAGTATACAAGCGACGCACCGCCGTTGAGCGCATCAACTCCCGGATGGATCTATCCTTTGGTTTTGAACATCATTTTATCAGGGGATTAGCAAAGATGGAGGTGAAGGTATCGCTGGCCATGATTGTAATGTTAGGTATGGCTTTAGGTAGTATTAAGGCGAAACAAAAAGGATTAATGCGTTCGTTGGTTAAGCCGAGGCCGAAGATACGAGACCGTGTTCTAGCAGCGGTAGCATAAAAATTATCTGGAAATTGGGATAAATAAACTCTTCTGTGAGCGAAAGAAAAAATTATATCAAAGTGGCTAAAATCGATAAGCCGCTCGTCGAGAAAATTGCTAAAACAGGCGGCGAAGATTAACAGAAGTACAGATTCACTGAAAATCCGGCTGGGGCAGTAATTTTTTTGCGAGTAGCTGCTGAAAAAAGGCTACAGCGCAAATGGCTTTTTTTAGAAATGTCTGTAATCCCAATATGATAATGTCGTATTTAGCCAATTTAGAAATGTCGTATTCTAAAGTTGCTATAATGCCTTATTTAAAAGGAGGGTATTATGGCAGGAAAGGATATTATCACAATGACTCAGGGGGAATTAAGAAGGCTGCATGTAATACGCAAAGCGATAGATAAACACATAACTCAAACTGAGGCAGCAGATATCATAGGCGTATGCTTAAGACAAGCTCAAAGGATAGTAAGGGCAGTAAGGGTTGAAGGCGACAAGGGTATAATCCACAGGTCAAGAGGCAAGCTTTCAAATAGAGCGATACCAGATAAGACAAGAAACAAGGCCTTGATGTTATTTAAAACTAAGTATCCAGATTTCGGTCCTACGTTAGCAAGTGAGAAACTCTTTGAAAGAGATAGAATGGAAGTAAACAATGAGACGCTTAGGCTATGGCTTATCGATGCGGACATACCATACAGGAAGCGTAAAAAACGCCCTCACAGGCAATGGCGTGAGCGTAAAGAACGTTACGGGCAAATGGTTCAGATGGACGGATCCGAACACGACTGGCTTGAAGGACGCGATCCTAAATGCGTCCTAATGGGGTACATCGATGATGCCACGGGAACACCATTCGGAAGATTCCACGCTTATGAAGGCACTATCCCTGCCATGGATAGCTTTAAGCGCTATATCAAAAAGCGAGGCATTCCTTTAAGCATTTATCTTGATAAACACGCGACGTATAAATCAACCAAGAAACAGACAATAGAGGAGGAACTTGCTAACCAGAAAGCATTGAGCCAGTTTGAAAGGGCGCTCAAAGAATTGGGTGTGAAAGTAATCCATGCCAATTCCCCTCAGGCCAAAGGAAGAATAGAACGGATTTTCAATACCTTCCAGGATCGCCTCATAAAAGAAATGAGGCTTGCGGATATATGCACTATAGATCAGGCAAACGCCTTTTTAGAAAAGTATTTGCCTGTTTATGCCAAAAGGTTTGCTATAAAACCAGCTAAGAAGGATAATCTTCACCGGCCTGTACCCAAAAGCATGGATCTTAACAGGATACTCTGCATTAAAACAAAGAGGGCTCTTAGGAATGACTTTACTGTAGCTCATAACAAAAGACTATATCAGATACTCGATAACATAAGAGCAAAAAGGGTTGTGGTTGAGGATAAAATTAACGGTAGTATGGTCATCCGGCATAAAGACACTGCCTTGAAGTTTAAGCAGATAACCGTTCGCTCAAAGAAAGAGGAGCCTAAAAGGGCATACGAGTTTAAGCCAAAGGAAATATACATTCCGCCAAAAGATCATCCATGGCGGAAGTTTAAGATGAAGAGTTATCCACAGAATTATACCTATTCACAAAAAGAAAAAAGTAGCAAAAAAGAAAAAGAACTGCTACTGATTCATTAACAAAATACGACATTTCTAATTTGGTAACTATACGACATTTCTAATTTGGCTTGACAAATGTGAAAAAAATCATTGACAAAGATTAACCGCGTTGGTAATATATCATTAATCTTAAACGGATGCACTTATTAGTAAAGGAGTGGAATGAATCGTTTAGCTTATGCTACTCCCCCCCACATAAATACTTTCCTTTCTGTATATCTCTCCTTGTAGTCAGCATATTCTGTACC
>JABMRN010000206.1 GCA_013202515.1 Candidatus Omnitrophota bacterium
AATCCTTTTATACGGAGGAGCCGGTAAATTTGACTGGGAAACCGATAAAGATGCGCTTTTCTATTGGGCCTTTACAGCTATTGAAAAAGGTGAAGGAGGTACAGCTCTTGTTGAAACAGCTCTTCAGGCTATGCACGAGGCAAAAGATATAGTTATACAGCTTAGCCCTAAGGAAGGCGCATATACAGTAGGGGAACTAAGAACACTTACGATTACTCCTGAGTCAGCATTGGGATATGTGACTTCAAGAATAATATATAAAGGATATACTAAAGAGGATGAATTAAGGCGTTTAAGAAAAGAGTTGGATGTTCACCAGGCGCTTTATGATGTCTTTATGGAATCACCGGAAGTTGTTGATATGACAAGCCCCAGATATAGGACATATCTCACAGGTCTTGTTGAAGCAGAAGAAAGAGATATGATTGATGATGCACTTTTATTTGCGCAGGAGATGCAGAAAGCCATACAGCAAGGCTATGTCAGTAAGATCCTTGGTGAAGGCAATCCTTTAACGCTTGACGATATTAAAGAAGGCGAGACAATAATTAGCGATAGGCTCGCTTTGTTAGAAATTCTAGCTAACCTGTCCCTTATGGATGGAACAAACATACAGGAAATAACTGGCATGGATATAGAGTCATTTGATTTAGAAAGGCTTATAGATTCATTGCAAGCTTTATCCCGCAGTGATGTTGACTGGGGTTTTGCAGGATTCCCGCAAGGTGAGGACCTTGACCCTACGAATCCGCAATATAGGGAGACCATGCTTTTATTTGCGTTGATGGCTCACCAGACTGATATTAATGAAGAAGGCCAGGCTACGGGAGAATTTATCAAGATCGAATCAGTAAAATACCTAGTTAGCCTTCTCAGCAACCCAGATGTAAAAACAGCATTCGAGCAGTTAGCCAATAGGTCCGGGGCATTCAGTAATTTCGCTGATATTCAAGATGAGAACTTCATGACATACGTGGGCGAAGTGCAGTCATTATACAGACTTTATTTCTATTACCCGGGTAACATCGAAGAAGCGGTTAGAAGTGTGCAAAGGGCTGTTCAGATCAAAGCACTTTTGGAGCAAAATTATAATCTCGCAGAAAATAGTTTATCGATACTCGATGAGGAGACAATTACTCATCCTGAATTAGGCGAACAGCCTATACATAAAACACTTATTTTCGAAAGAATGGATGATGATAATGCAAAATGGGTCAGCGTAAATGACGGCAAGGAAAGAGAAATTGACGCTGTAAGGCATCTTGAAGCCGTTAATAAATTTAAGGGTGTTTTTGAAACCGCATTCTTGACCCCGGTGCGTGGGAGCGGCATTTCCCTAACTGACAGGATGGATGCTGGTACCCCAGATATGCTCACTGAAAGAGGATCCGTACCATATAAATTCTTGGAAGAGATGGCTTTCTGCTGGTATCACGCAGAAGATTTACAAATGGATACAAGATTTAAAAACGAGGAATTTCTAAATACTGTTTTTCAGGATATGGGTGCATTATGGCTTGAAGGGGATTTCGGATGGTTTTTAGGGGATGGCGAGGAGCTGGATATAAATAATTATGAACACCTTAATATTGTACGCGCATTTGCTATTTATTCTGCAATCCATAGAGAAGCGAAGTACGAAGCAAAATACGGAAACGGGCTTGATGCGGTAAAAGGCATACTCATCAACATGACTGTTATACTGAAAGACGAAAGAGGCATACTTAACAAGCCTGAGATGCTCAAAAGAATGCCGTCCGATACTGATTTTACCAGCTTGAATGATTCGGCTTTGTTCTTCCTTGTAGAATTGTCTGTATTTACGCAGGAATGGAATGATATAGAAGGAACGCCTACTTTAGAAGAGTTCATGGAACTTTTAGCTGGGGCGACACCGGAAACACTTGTTGAGCTTGAAAAGATGTGGGGAGAAATGATGAGCTTGACAGCCCAGGGAGAGCTTTTAATTCCCCTTGGAGAGATTAACAGATTTCTTGAATGGCTTGCTTTAGACAAAGCCGCTCTTGAAGAAGAATACACCGGTGAAGAAATACAAGCTGCAAAGAACGCAATCCTTTCCTCTTACGAACAGAAAATACAGGGCCTCGGAATAGAAGAAGCCGGAGAATTTAAACCCGATGCACCGGACGGAATTATTTTAACTGCGCTCGCAGCGACTTATTTAGATATGCAAAAGAAGGGTTACGGGGAAGAGGCGCTGGAATGGATCGGGAAAATAATAGATGGCATAGGAGAGGTTCATAAAGGATTAGGTGATTTCATATTGCCTTATTATGAAGGCGAAACCGATATTACCGGGGATATTCATTATTGGAGCAGTGTGGTTGACGCAGCTATAGGTAGGTCTGAATTCTCTACAGAGGAAAAACCTGTTAGCGAAGCTGATGTGGAGAAACTCCTCAAGAATGAAAGTTTTAGAAGCGTATTTAACAACGGCAACGAGCTCGATATAAGCGATCAGCTGTTATGGCACTTTGTTTATGACTTTGCATCTAAATATATAGGAACATCTGCTCATCCGGATGTAGATTCAGTGTTGAAAGATATCTCTATTGTCGACCAAATGTTAGCTCATGAGGGAACTCTAAACACGCATCTGGCGCTTTACAAAGAAGGGCTTGCAATACCTGCTGGACGAAAACTAGATTATCGCTTGTTATATGGTGATACAGAAGAGAATGCAAAGAATGTGCACGGCATTCTTTTTTATCTGGCTCTCATGGTAGGGAGAAGCGATATTCCTCATTACAACGTTGATACCGGCAGCACGGGAATGTGGACACCGGATCCTGTATTAACCGTAGAAGCGCTAATTAAAAATATCGGATACCAGAATATATTAGCCCGCAATCAGAATGTAACAGATTCAATCAAGGCGCTGCAGAAAGAAATAGCGGATTCCGATGTATTCGGAAGCGATACAAAAGGCGGTAAGATCTTAAGGCAGATTATATGGGATATGGC
>JABMRN010000207.1 GCA_013202515.1 Candidatus Omnitrophota bacterium
GGAAAAAAATACGGTATCCTCTGATCTCTTCTATTGCCCAGAGTAAATTCCCGCCAATAATCGGTTGTTATCAGTCCTTCTCTTTTGGCCAGGTCATACAGCGGGGTTTGGGGAAGCGGGGTAACCGCAGTGAACATCACAAAGTCGGGATTGAGCTCCAAAGCAAAATTGATCGTTTTTCGTATAGTGGCTTCGGTTTCATGGGCATATCCTATCATAAAATATCCAAAGGTCTCGATCCCGGCTTCTTCCGTCCATTTAAAAACTTCTTTAACACGTTTTAAATCAATCTTTTTATTCATAAGTTCAAGGATTTTTTCATCTCCGGATTCAACCCCGTATCTCAGACGAATACAGCCCGCTTTATGCATTAATTTCAATAATTCTTTATCAACATAATCAACTCTTGTGGGCGTCTCCCATTTGACCTTAAAATTGCGTGATAATATTTCCTCGCAGATACCTACAATATGAGAACGCCGCAATGTCATTACATCATCATGAAACATAATTTCTCTAACCTTGTATTTTTGTACTAAATATTCCATTTCATCAACGACATTTTTTGATGACCGCCATCGAAATCTTTTATCCGACGGTTGTTTAAAACAAAAACTACACTTATGAGGGCACCCTCGGGTAGAAATCATTCTGCCGACAGGATGAAGCCCGATTATAGAATGATATTTTTGCATGGGTAGTAGATGATATGCGGGAAACGGCAGAGAATCGATATCTTCGACTATTACCGGATCATTTACATGTATATCGTTATTCATTTTATATATTAATCCTTTAATATTACCGGGGGATATATTTTTCTCCAATGCATTTATCAATTCCAACATTACATATTCTCCCTCGCCATTGATTCCATAATCAACGTAAGAATAAGATAATGTTTCTTTGGGATAAATAGAGAGCTGAGGACCGCCCAATACTGTTATCGAACCTGCTTCTTTAGCTATTTTGGCTGATTCCAGCGCCCCGAATAATATAGAGGTCATTGTTGTAATGCCTGTAATTTCAG
The DNA here is from genome assembly GCA_013202515.1 of Candidatus Omnitrophota bacterium. GTDB lineage: Bacteria > Omnitrophota > Gorgyraeia > JABMRN01 > JABMRN01 > JABMRN01. The sequence goes on from JABMRN010000207.1 coordinate 1,031, forward strand.
GTTTAAATTCATATATAAACTGGCGTATCTCATCAGTAATTAGATTCAGTGCAACAACATCGAGAATTTTCACGACATGGCCTGCCTTTTCCAATACGCTCGCTATATATGAAATCCCAAGCGGCGGTAGCACGCCCCGGCGTTTATTTAAACTTTCGGGTAGCCTGGTATTTATATCCTCGATACTATGAGGCCTTATGAGTAATATTTTCATAAACCCTTATCATTTGCACTTAAGTCCATCTTTATTTTACCCAGATTAATCCAACCCTCACCATCAAAAATTCCACTGACATTACTCTTTATGCTTACCCCTTTTGCCAACCCCCGTCCGGGACCAGCTATTTCACGCCAAAATATACCCATTTTTAGCTGTACATTTTTCCCTTTAACCCCTGGAGGCACAAATATCCAAACATCTTCTTTTAAGACGTCTCCTTTCTTCCAACTATAAGTGGGGTAAACCCGATAACAAATAGGGTGATTATATCTATGCAAGACATTTCCCTCTTTGTCCACCAGCTTAAAAGCCATCCAGTAATCCCTGTCTGTCTTTTTTGAACATTCCCAGATGAGGCTCAAACGACACATATGGCCGGGTTTTATCTTCTTATCCTCAATTTTGTATCCCCGGATAATGATATCGTCCTCCACCAGAAACTCTGCAGGACTTAATGGACTGAACTCTTCTAAATCCTGGAATAGACTGAGATCGGTTTTATATCCCTTTTTAAAAAGCCCTATATTATCTGCTGCTGCCACCAGGCCCCATTTATCCTCAGCAAAGAATTTCTGCAGATTCTTGTAATGATCGGGTTGATAGAAACTGGTAAAGGTTAAGCGGTCATTAAAATCTATCAGAGCGTATTCAACGTCTCCTGGCAGGGTATATGCCTCTTTAGATGCGCTATATTTTCCCATGTAAACGTGATGGAATGAGTATATCCCTTCTCTTTGCGACAGCTTGGGCAGGAATTCGAATGTTGCCACCGCAGAGGCTTCTTTAGGTATTCTATCTATAAAATTTTGCTTCACATAATCCATATCCTCCATGGCATAACTGGAAGAGAAAGAGGCCGGCACCCGAGGTAAAAATCCAAAATAGATGTTGGATATAATAGAGGTGCTTAATAGGACCGCAAAGAGAAACCATTTATGGCGGCTTACAAACCTTGACCTTAAGATGAACCTGGTTCCATAAATAGCTGAAAAAAATAAAATAGGTATCAGCTTTGCGGTGTAATGATAATATATAGTATGATCTGTCATCCGCCCGGATAGTAGCTGTTGTAAAAGAAATGGCACGGCGATTAACAACGCCTTGGGGGAAAGCAGGCACAGAAAGGCTAAGGGAAAGAGTAACTGAAACAAAAATTTAATATTTGGTTCGGTAACAATATATGTTTTAAACACAATCACGGGGTGTTCAACTAGATTCCTGATGACCTCTGGCATGCTCCCACCTAAATGGCTGTATATGACACTAAGAGTTACGATATCTTTGTTAAAATAAGGTATTATCTTTAATCCGACGATAAACCAAAGGGCACCGCTAGCCAGTGGCAGAACCCACCATTTCCAGTCACGTTTTCTAAAAAATAATACATAAAGGCCGAAGAAAAATATAGCTAGTGAAATATTTTCCTTGCATAACAGGGATAAAAACATAAAACACATAAAGGGAACAAATCGCTTTATTTCAAAATAATAAAGCATGAATAGAAGAAATACTATAGTAAAGACGACGGGGTGAAATTCATAACTGTTTACAAAGTGAAGGGCGGGATAAAATAGATACAAAATGCTAAAAATAAGAGCCCAACTTTTATCCAAAATATTTCTGGCTAATAGGTATAGAGGCACTACCGCCAATCCAATAGATAGAGTCTGAAGCAAAAGCAGGGTTAAGGGAGTAGAAAACAGTGCGCAGAATGGAGCCACGAGAAATAAAATAAGGCTCAGGTGACTGCCCAAAAAGGGTATGCCCAATATCGTGCTTTGCATGGATCCGTGGAGAATATTCCAAACTATCTGCGAATAGATAGCTAAATCAAAATCGACATAGTCAAAGGCGCGATAGCGCAATATGGAGATAAGAGAGAATAGCAAAACATAACCGACGGTTACGATCGCGGTCATTGCCCCGGCATAGCGATCAAAGAACCTATCTATTATGCCAAAGAATGACTTTCCGGATACGACCTCAAGGCCCAAATCTGTGATTGCCTGTTGAACCAACTCCGGTTTAATCTTCAACCTTTGGGCCATTTCCTCAGGAGAAAGATCAGGGTATTTTCTCCTGATAAACTTCCTCTGTTTCCTTGTTATCTTTTCGTTCATCGCTATTATTATGATATGGTTATGCTAAGGTGTGATTTTAGATTATAAGTAAGATGCTCTAACCAATTGATTTATGGGCCGTTATTTTATTAAAATAAAGTATATCACACGCAACAAGAATTGCAAGGGCTTGCAAAGGAAATGGGTGTGAGTTTGAGTAAGCGGCAGGTGCGTGAGGGAGCTATACCCGTTTGTTTCGTGCAAGAAAAACAAATAATACGCACCAGAACACGAGTGCTCCAATTGCAGGAATCCCCCATTGATCAAATGGATGGATGTAACCCATTGGGTGGGTCAAAGCAGCAATTATAGCACCCCACATGAGACTTTGGTAGGACATAGAATTTCGGGGCAACTCATCGAGGTAGAAAAAGGTTGGTAAAAACATTACAAACAAAATTGTGTAGTGGTGTATTTCGGATACTGGCGAGACTAAAAGCATAAGCATCGGAAAGAGCGAGTACTCGAGTACAAGTCTCTGCTGGGATATTTGTGATCTTTTCCACCGGCTAACAAAAGCGAGCATGAACAATGCCACAGCGCCAAATGCGCGGACACCCCATCTCACCCAAAAATTGGTATGATTCACTAGAGCGGCTTCGGAAGGCCAGATCCAACGGGTCAAGACGGCATACAGCGACTGGTTGTCTGGAGCAAATGGAGTGACTAGTTGACCCCATAAGTGGCTTTCATGTCCCGCATCGGATATAGCGTGACTTAAAATGCGGTTCCATTCAGTTAAGAAGAACCAGTTTTGGTCTGTGCCAAGAACAATGGAGGGAAGCACCCAAACAAAAAAGAAGAGTCCTAGACAGACAGCTGCGCACATTTTCCATTCCCTTTTGATAAGGAACAGAACAATTAGAGGCGCTAGCGGGCTCACTTTCAAAACAACGGCAAAAGCGAAGAGAAGGCCTGCCCAGACAGTTCGCCCTCGCACATACAAGTACAGGATCGCAATGGCGAGAAAGACACTGATCACTCCAGTTTGGCCACGGGTCATCGATTCCACTAAAGATGGCAGACAAAACAGCGCTGCTATCACAGCTGCGCGCATGCCGACTAATCGATCTTGGACCAACCGAGCTGATAAAAGAATCGTTCCACAGAACGCAGCGACAGACAACATGTACCACAGGAAGGTATCAAGAAGAAGCGGAAGCTGCGTGAAAGGTGTAAGAAGTATGGCAAGCAGTGGTAGATACACGTAATACCATCCTCTAGCATTAACGACAAGGTAGATGTGCTCGCCTGATTGGATGGCTTCAGCTGCACGCAGAAATACCGTCAGATCAGTACGCCTGGGGGGTGGGCCGATCCCACCACGAAAAAGGGTTGAGATGCCCACGCCAACAAAGAACGCAACAACAAGCCAAGTGAATAGTCGTTTACGTTGAAGGAAAAAATCAACCCCTTGACACAGCAAAGAAATAGGCGTTCTCATGTTTCTGCACAGCTTTCCGTTTGTAAGAACAAGACTGGTGACAAGTTTAACGTCTTATCCGATTTATTTTAAAGGCCAAGTTGGTGTGGTAATAAAACTCTCAAATATCACACGCCCTGAATTTTGTGGATTATCATATCACATCGGGCTGGAATTACAAAGGGTTTAAATAGTGATCTCTCCCATTTCATTCTACGATCTCTAATTCAGCTACAGGGAACGTGGATTTTTTAAGCAATAAAGCTGATCTTTAGGCTTGAAGCACCCCGATCTATAAAGCGCGGCAGGAAACAATGTGCCCGCGGGTTTATCATCCCCTCATAAACACGAACTCATTAATTATTTTTTACGGTCAGCCAAGAATTTGGCAATGGCTTGTTTATATTCAGCAGGCAGGTTCAAGAATTTGATTCCACATTCGTATATTTGTGATTTTAGAAATTCGCAATGGCGGACCTCACCCCTTATCTTCATCATTTCTTTCAAACCAAATGGTGCACCATCTATTTCAAGATCAATGATAAGGCCTATCGGTAAAAAATATTTTTTTACGTGCAATCCTACCCCTATTGTGCTTACGTTGTAGGTGGCAGCTTTGAATCGGTCCCCCTGAGCAAGGTGGACCTTTTGACCAAGTTTTTCATCAATCTTTGAAATCACTGATATTGTTATCTGAATTCTTGACGCTAAGCGCGATTCCATTTAAACACCTCTATATATAAATATACCCTGTAGTGCGTAAATTTGCAAGATCGTATATCAAAAGTAAATCAACCATCCTACATAGTCTTTCTTGGTATTGAAATCATATCCTTGCACCATCCACAGATATAACAGGGTCGAAGAATACAAAATCTAGGTGGCAGGGGCAATAAACCCTTCCTCCGAATGATTTATTGTTGCCGAAAGCTATGTGCGCAGTCTTTTTTGCCTTTTCGTCTTCTAGCGTATTACCGGTTACCTTTGCCTTTGGATTCAGACCGATACCGATTTCCGCTACATTCAAAACGCATCTGCCCAAAGACCTCGCCAGAGATTTTAGTTTAGAAAAAGGCAAATTTTCAGCATACCCGTCTTTAATCATAATCTCCACCGGTCTGTTAAGTTTTCCAAACAACGGCGCGCTTCCGTCGACTACCAACCGTCCATTTGTCGTACCTTCCTGCGGCGCAATACATACCTCGCCAGCGGGCAAATTGCCGAAAGACCCCTTTTTTACGTATAACCCATTATCAGGATAACCATTGCGGCCTTCGATAGACATTACAAGATGTGTACCTTTTTTTGTAGACAGCTCTATCCTTTTTCCCTTTGACAACACCTTCGAAAAATATGATGTTTCTTTCTTTAAGGCTATATAGTCAATGAGAATTGATCGACTTAAAATCTTTCGGGTTATGCCGGGCAAGCTCGCAATCCTTGTTCCAAATCTCACGCAAGCCTGTTTTCTTGCCATTGTATGCGAAAGTGACATCGATGTTAACAATAATGCTAAATCAGCATCTTTTAAAGCCGAAGCGATAGCTGGCGGTGGTTCCTGACCATGCATGCGGCGCCGCTCCATTTCGATAAGGACTGTTTTTATATTCAATGATTTTGCAGTTTTGTAAAAATACTTCGCCAAAGTGCGTAATTTGTCATCGCACACTATCAGAAGGTATTCGCCCTTTTTGTAACCGAGACATTTTTTGACAATAGTGCTGACTATTTTTTTATTCATATCAAAGGGTTTCTATAAATTCCTTAGCATAATCTGGGCGCTTAAGATTCAAAAGTTCCGCTCTTTTTGTGTCCAAATCATGATATGTCATAGCCTCTATCTGCGTAGGGGTATATTCTAAAGGCCGTGCTTCCTTCCCCTTTCTGACTATCCCCACGCCTCTGTCAAAATCTAATACGAACACTTTAAGGTCGCCGCGGAGCGAACGAAGATAAACGGGTGTTTTCCACACATCTCCGCTCCAATAGCCGGTCCATCCCTTTAAATTCAGTTGCGCTGCATGAGCGTAAGACTTCGCCGGATAAGCTTCAGAAGCACATGACGGGCTACAATCATGCAATACAATCACTCCATCGTCGTTAATAAATTTAATGGCATTATTGACATCCTTTAAAGACTGTTTAAATGTATGCAGGCCATCCACAAAAACAACATCGGGCCGAATGTCTTGGAGTATCTTGCTTCTTTTTATGAAAAAATCATCGCTCGGCATGTTGTAGAATTTGTTTGCAAGGTTTTTTGATAGATTCCGGAAAAAATACTTAATAGTTCTCTTCTTTAAAAACACAAACTCTGGATCCACTACCATCTTTCGTGAAGCCCTAATATTAAAAAAACAGTCTCCGTGTCCAAAGCCTATTTCTAAATAGTTCTTTGCCTTTTTTTTGTTAATTATTTCCTGTATAAGATCAACCCTATTCATTCAAGTTATTCCATTTATATTTCTTAAAAAAGATAGGCTGCCGCAGCAGAAAAGCCCGATTCGTCAAATAACCTCGCTTCGATATTAATGCGTAGTTTTTCTTCAAGTAGAAAAAAATCCCCGCCAAAAAGAAAGCCAAGATGATATCGGGAATAGCGTCTTTTTTTATCATGTTTATTAATCTTATAAACAAATTCGCAATCGGAGAGCTTCATTCCTACGTAAGGCGAGAAACATTTGATCTTTTTTGTAACTACACCGCATATCTGCCAGTCATCGAGAAAGCTTTCGTACTTATCATCGTCTATGCTCCTGTCTTGCGGATGAACACTTATGTGCTGACCTCCTAATATAATTCTTACATCAGTTTGTTCGTGTTCAAAAAATTTAACCCTAAATCCGTATCCACCAGAAAAGCCATTATCGAATTCTAACTTTGGAAGGTGTATCCCGCCTTTTGCCGTTAGATCGCCCATTCCAATCTTGCCATCCAGAGATAGCCAATCCGTTATCCCAACCGACACAATTGCAAAATGATCGCTCGTCTTTAAATTACCGTATGACCTGGAAAGAGCTCTTCTAAACATCGCATAATACTCATATCCAAACTCTGCGGCACCTTGCTTAGGGAACCTCGTTCCGTTAGATGAGGCAGCAAACGAGTCAATTCTATCTCCAAAAAAAATAAGAGTAGTGAGGGCGATTACTTCAATTATGCGGAATGCTTTTTTGTTCAATTTGTTCTTCTTGGAACGTGAAAAAGCTTCGGTTATTAGAATTATTTATTTTTCATAAAAACTTTGATGAGGGCATTAGTTGACGAGTCGTGGGAAGACGTTTTTTTATTTCCCTTTATTTCTTTGAGTACTTTACTAGCCAGCTGCTTGCCGAGCTCAACTCCCCACTGGTCAAAGCTGTATATGTCCCATATAAGGCCCTGTGTGAAAATCTTGTGTTCATACATCGCCATCAATGAACCAAGCGTCCTAGGGGTAAGTTTCTTGAAAAAAATTGTATTCGTAGGTCTATTCCCTTTAAATATCTTAAACGGGGCAATCCTCTTTATTTCTTCTGCGCTTTTGCCCTGAACCTTCAGCTCTTCAACTACCTCTTTTTCTGTCTTCCCGTTCATCAATGCCTCTGTCTGCGCGATACAGTTAGAGATCAGTATCTTGTGATGATCCCCCACCGGATTGTGGCTTATGAGCGGTGCAAGGAAATCACACGGCACAATTTTTGTCCCTTGGTGTATGAGCTGAAAAAATGCATGCTGACCATCTGTTCCTGGCTGCCCCCATACCACAGGACCAGATTGGTATGGTATTTCCAAACCACGCCTATCGGTGTGTTTTCCGTTACTTTCCATATCAACCTGCTGTAGGTAAACAGGGAAGTGTCTCATGTATTGATCGTACGGCAAAATGGCATGCGTCTCGGCTGAAAAAAAGTTATTATACCAGATTCCAATCAGCGCCATTATGACAGGGATATTCTCCTCCAACGGTGTCTTCCTAAAATGCCGATCCATTGCTTGGGCACCTTCCAGTAATTCAACAAAGCGTTCAAAACCTAATCCACAGCATATAGAAAGCCCTATGGCCGACCAAACTGAGTATCTTCCTCCTACCCAGTTCCAGAATACGAACATGTGCGCAGGATCAATTCCGAATTCTCTTACCCTTTCTTCGCTTGTAGACATCGCTACAAAATGTTTTTTAATGTATACATTTTTCTTTGCCTTTCTAAGGAACCACTGCCGCGCGGTCTTGGCATTCGTCATGGTCTCCTGAGTTGTAAAAGATTTCGAGGCAATCATAAAAAGCGTGCTTTCTGGATTTAATTTCTTAAGTGTTTCTACAATCTGCGTCCCGTCTACATTAGAAACATAATGAACATTAATATGCGGTTTTTTATATGGCCTTAGGGCCTCGAATACCATTCGGGGTCCAAGGTTAGAGCCACCTATGCCTATGTTAACTACATCCGTTATGCGCTTCCCCGTATAGCCCTTCCAAGAACCAGATATCACTTTATTCGAAAACCTTTTCATTTGGTCTAAGACCTCATTAATTGCGGGCATAACATTCCTACCATCAGAGTAAATGGGGGTGTTTGCCCTGTTTCTGAGCGCAACGTGAAGAACTGACCTATCTTCTGTCTCGTTTATCTTTTCACCAGTGAACATTTTTTCTATTGAACTCTTTAAATCAGCTTCGCGGGCGAGCTTGATCAGAAGGCGCATGGTCTTGTCATTAATGATATTTTTTGAATAATCAAATAAAATATTATCAAATTTAAGTGAAAGTTTTGTAACTCTCGCATGATCTTTTTTAAACATTTCCCCCATTGACATATTTTTCATAGCCTGATAATGCGTTTTTAGATTCTTCCAAACATATAGTTTCAATGGATTTATTTTTCTAAGCATGCTGACCTCCGGTTATATCGAAGTCCTTATTACCTTACTCTTCGAGAACTAAATAATTTTCTTTAGCATTTAACTTAACGCGAAAATGACTCAAAAAAGACATGCCCAAAAGACCTTCTGTGTCACTGCCGGCTTGGGCATTGTCGATTATGGCTGCTTTGACATTGTTCACTTTAGCTTGACCAACCGCAAGTGATTCTAATAATATTGGGGTGGCTTCCGCGCGTGAGCCGTCAGCCAAGATTACCTCTATCTTCCTCTTTGCTTCTTTTCCGCTACTTCCAAGCTTCTCGGCAATCCCCCTTGAAATAACTACCACCGCGGACCCGGTATCTAATGCAAGGGCGGTTTTGACCTTACCGTTAATAACTACATCGACAACGCCGAATTTATTTCCTACAAATTTTATTTTTTCTATTCCACGCGCCCGCTTCGCGGAAACACGCTCTTTTTCTGCACGCTCACTACGGTACGCCTTGAGCCGTCTCGCCCTATCTCTCTTTGTCTTATTATACGCTCTATGCGCAGACAGTTCTCTCTCTTGGTCCGCCTTACTCTCTTGGGCAGTTGATTTCCTAACTTCTTTTATTTGTTCGCGGGAAAGCGTGTAAACAAACTCTCCGTTTAACTTGGTTACCACTACAGCATCTTCTGTCTCTTCGGTAATCTCACCGACAACTATTTTACCGTTTTTAAGAATAATAGTTTCGGCAGAGCCATCTAAGCTACCAAATATTAGTATTATGATTATGCCAATATATACAGTATACATGCAGATTCTTTTACCTGATAGTATACATTATAAAGCAAAAACTCCCAAGCATATTTTGCCTTTTTAGCAATTCTGCTAGGGAGTTTAAAGCTCGCTCTTAATTAAGATAATGTTATTTTATTCTGCCGGTTTTTCGTCTTGGGCTGCTTTAACCGGTGTTTTCACTATGCCCTCAGCGGCATACTTGACTGTCTCAGCTGCATTCTCCAGAGGCTCGAGAACAAGCTCCTTACTTTTAGACAATTCACCTGAGCTAACTTCACCTACGCGCTTAACCTCTGTAGTAACTACGCCTGTAGCTCGCTTGCCAGTACCAGCTATAACATCTACCGTTTCTTCAGTAAAATTCGCAGGGTAGTTGAATAGCTTCTTCCAGAAGCTCTTAAACTTGCTTCCGAAAGTCTGTTGCTGCTGCTCTTGGCACAAGACTTGAGAGGCAAAGCCAAGCAAAGTCATAAAAACTACAATAGCTATAATTCCTCTTTTCACGTTTTCCTCCTTTGTTTACCTTTCTCTATTATACTCCATAGATTAATAAAAAACAAGGTGCATCAAATTGCTAAACGGCAAAATATGGCTTGAGATCGACTTTAACCCAATCTTGGAAATCGGGAACTTTAATATCTAATGTCAAGTCCTCGGGAACAGCAACCACCTGGTAAATTGTCTTATCAAGATGAGTCGCGCCGCCTTCGGCTATGGGCATATCTAAAATATTTTTCATGATTTCTCTATTGAAGCTGCCTTTATATTTTTCGCCGAGCTTAAGAAGGTTTTTGCGCCTTGTTAGGGTACGTTCTGATACATCGAATATCGGTTCAGGAATGCCCCAAGAAGGATCAATATAGTGGTTGGTTGACACAAGCAATCCGTCGCGACCAGCCTTCCTGCACCGGACGCCAAACGGCGGCCACTCATAAGAATAGGCGGCTTCTTTATCCGCCATATTTGCTATAACTGGGCCGTTTGATTGTGTCTTCTTGATAGCAGCGTCAAAGCTCTTCATATCCGAACAATCAAGCAAGAACGCAAGTTCATTCATAAGTGCGTGACTGATGTCCGGCCGAAAGGTGGTACCTCCTGAAGCAACAGCTTCATTGTTTGCTAAAAAAATACCAGCTTTATTCATTGCCGTATTTACGCTAATCTGTCCTATGTGGCCAAAACTTGCGGTAGGAATGCTGCCATCATCGGGCTTAATCACAAGCAGTGTGACAAAGTCGCCGAACTTCTTATAAAGTTCAGGGTAATCAAAATTCCTTCCGAAAACAAGCGGGCCTCCTCCGGTGTACTCTCCCCAGCAAGCAATAGTGGAACACCCTGTTACATCTTCCTCAGTTACAAAATGAATAATAAAAGCGTGATCAAGTATGATAATTTTCTCAAGATCCATTCCTGATGTTTCCGCCATACCGCAAAAGATTTCCTTAAATCGTTTTGGATATAAATTATGCAAAACCCCTGTTATTTCTTTTATCAACTCATATGTAAGATCTAGTTCTTTAATGAAATGCTCATTTATAATCAAATCGTAAAAAGCCTTAAGATTATCCTTAAAAAGGCGACCGTATTCTCTGCCTATTTCTCGGTAATTCCCGCTCAGCTCTAAAATATCGATTTTGCCATTTTTATAAATTTTGCCGCTCATCCGCTTTCCCTCTCTATCAATATTTCTTCTTTAATCACGAAATTTTTCTGAAAATCTGTATCCTTAGTCAATTCCGGCGCCTTAAACTGCGTTTCGTGCGAACCTTCCTTTACGCGCCTTGTGCGGTATTTTTCAAATTCGCCCTTTTTTACCTCTTTGAGTATGGGTGCCCCTAGCTCCATCCTTCGCCTTGTGTCCTCATATTCCAAATTTGCGTGGCCCAATTCCATATCAACAGATTTTAAAAAATCTTTTTTCGTTTTCAAGGAAGGATCTCCATCAAACTCGACAAGGAAAATATAGCGGGGTGGCTTATCCAACTGGATAGAAGCTGAAAAAAATTTAATTAGCAGATTGACTTTATCAAGGCTTTTATTAACCGCGTCGTGAACCTGTGATGCATAAACCTTTTCCCCTGTAATCGAAATTGCATTAAGTCCTTTTTGCACAAACTCAATAATGGGCGTTTTGTTATAAAAGCCATCGACCTTGATTATATCATCGATGTCGTATCTATATAGTCCTCCGGGTGTGGTTACAATAATAATATACTCGCGGCCCTCTTCCAGTTCGTCACATAATAGTACCCTTTTTTGCTTCTTCCCCATATCTTCTTTAGGAATAAACTCGTAAAAATTAGTTAAAATTGCAAGAACGCCACCTGCTCCATTATCATTCATGGGTATAGAGCTTCTCATCTCGGTTGACAGACATCCAAAGTCTCTTATGGGAATATTTCCGAAATATTTAGGCAACTCTTTTAAATACAGCTTTACTGTTCCGCCCTTCCAGGATTCTATCAATTTCATGTTCGGCCAGAAATCCTTCGGAATAAGCTTGCCTTTTTTCTTAAGGATCGCCCTGAGTTCGTCTGCCCTCTTCTTGTTGGGTTTTAAATTCTTTTCAATTACCTTCCTTACATCTTCAGGAATATTCCAACCCTTTTCTAGTGTGCCATTTTCTATGTCGCGTATTATCCTATCCTCCCATATATCGATCTTTTGACACAAGAGAATTATGCAACTTGGGTTAAGGGTAGCTAAGGTAGTAACATTTTGCTCCAACGCAATCCTTAGCATGCTGTAGTATCTCGAGTCATAATCCTGAATTGAGAAGATTGTATAAGGAATAGCGTAGTAACGCTTTATGGGCTCGGGTAAATTCACGTAAGCATGCCCGTTCTCTGGCCCGAATGGTATCCCACAAGGCGTATATCCTTTTATCTCTGGATCTATTATTGCGAATATTTTGCCGTCTAAAATACTAGGGTAATCTTTATAAATATAGTAGGACCAAAGCTTCATTACTTCTGCTTTTTTAGCTCTAGAATAAGCTGTAACCGGTATATACTTAGGCTTTCCGGTGGTACCGCTTGTAGATCCGAAATAGCTCACTTTATCTGCGGTCAAAATGTTTTGTTCACCGTTAATCATTCTTTCTGTGTAGCGCCTAAGATCGTTGCAGTCAATAATTGGGACACGTTCTTGGTAGTCTTTTACAGATTTTATGGAAGAAAAATCGTATTTTTTTCCGTATTCTGTATGGCGGTTTCGACTAAGATATTCCAACAACGCAGCCTTCTGGTAACTAGCAGGGTCGTTCGTAGCCTTTTCAAAGGCTTTCGCCTTGGGCGCGAGGGCATTCATTGCAATCTTTGCTATGTTCATAGGCTGTTATTATTTTTTATTGCGTCTTCAAGCGTTTTTCTTCGTATCTTTCTGGTAGATGTCCTTGGAAATTCGCTATAACGTACTTTGAAATCTACGATCCATTTGTATTGGGCCAGATTTTTGTTTAATCGCTCTATTTCTGACTTTAATAGCTTCTTTATCCTCTCTTCGCTCTTAAGATCCTCTTTCTTGAGCCGGTCAAGATCCGGAACAACGACTGCATAGACCTCTTCATGCCCCTTGCGAATCCCTCTATGTGCTATTCGCCCGAGCACAAAGATTTCCTTAACATAAGGGCTTTTTTCCATGACTGCCTCTACCTCTTCTGGAAAAACTTTTTTTCCTGCCCCAAGCACAATCATATTTTTCAATCGCCCCTGAATATACAAGAAACCATCCTTGTCCAGATAGCCAAGATCTCCGGTATAAAACCAGCCGTCCTTTATGGCCTCCTCTGTCTTTTTAGGATTAAGGTAATAGCCCTTCATAAGATGCGGCCCGCGGGTTATAATTTCCCCACCGTCTGCATTAGGATCACTCTTCACAATTTTGATCTCTACCCCACCAGGTAACGGCCTGCCTACGCTGCCAAATTTATTATGCTCAAAGGTATTGACTGTAACAACCGGGGCTGTTTCCGTAAGGCCGTATCCCTGCAATATTCTAAAGCCCATGGCATTTAAATCAACTTCAATGTTGTAATTGAGCGGAGCACCACCGCTTATAAATCCCCTGAATCTTCCGCCAAATTCTTTATGAATTTCTCCGAATAAAATTTTTCCAACCCTGACATTCATCTTAAGCAATGCCCTAGATAAAGACAATGCCGCATTAAAGGCATTTCTTTTGGCTGGAGGAAGCATGCTAGCCTTTCTCATAATTCCAGTATGAAACATCTTCAAAACAAGCGGAGCAGAAATCATTGCAGTTGTCTTTGTCTCTTTCATGAGCGCAAGCATTGAAGTCGTTTTTAAACTATCGGCGTACGTTACAGAAGATCCCATATAAAGCGGTGCAATTAAGCCGCCTGTTATCTCAAGCATGTGGTTTAACGGCAGGATGGAAAGAAAGCTATCCGATGTACTGCAATGGAGTATCTCGCTAAAGGCAAGCACTTGAAACAATAGATTCTTATAAGAAAGTTCGACACCTTTGGCAACCCCTGTAGTACCTGAGGTATAGACTATCACGGCTGTGTCTTCTGGATAAATAGGCTGATATCTTTCTTTTCCCTTGTGCAGTATAAGCTTTTTTAAAAGTATAAGATCACGCCGCTTGCTTCCATCAAGCAATATTACGTGCTCGAGATGTGGCAGAACAGCCTTAAGGCTATCAATCACAGGAAGATATTTTTCGCTTACAAATACGCATTTTGTTTGACTGTCATTTAATATAAACTGAATTTCGCTTTCGCTTAATTTTGTATCAAGCGGTACAACAGCGCCTGCACATGAGATGATACCGAAAAACGCCAAGACCCACTCAGGCCGGTTCTCCGAAAGAATCCCGACTCTGTCGTTTTTATTTATCCCTAAATTTATAAGGGCAGAAGATATAGTTACAGTCCTTCTGCCCAGCTTTGTAAAGGAAATCTCCTTAAGCGATCCGTCCTTCTTTTTAACCCTTAAGGCAGTGGCATTGCCATATTTTTTGTTTATAGCCTCGAGAACGTTCATGATAGTTAGATTCTCAAGGACTGTCTTTACCATTTTGTTAATCATTTTTCCCTCTCAAATAAAGGACCCTGGTTTATTCGTCGTGCCAATGCAGGAATTTCGAGTGATCAAGTTAAATCCTTTTTTCAACCCACTTTAAGGCATCTTCAAAAACCTTTTCTCTACCCAGCTCCATTGTAAGGGCATGACGCATTTCGGGATAAAGGATCATTCTCTTGTCTTTTACTTTCATGCCTTTAAAGATTCTTACACTCGTTGGCGTATCTACAAACGTATCCTTACCCGAAAGTAAAAATAATACGTGCATCCTGATCTTGTGTTTTAAAATATTGCTGTATACCTGGCCGTTAAGAATGCTGTGTAAAAGCTTAGGTGTGGCAAATCGGTGCTCCAGCGGATCATCATCTATGATCTTTTTGCATTCCGGGTCCCTGGTACACATATCCGAATTAAACGGCATAGTAAATTGTTTTTTGGGATTGTGAAAACGAGACAGACCCATCTTTATGTAATCCATAATGGAAAAATTTAACCCACTCGCGAATCCCGGCGAAAAGCATACAAGCCCGTTAAAAAGTTCAGGTTTTCTTATAGCAGTCATAAATGAAACAAGTCCGCCCATGCTCTCACCAAAAAGAAAAACTTTTTTTCCCTTGTGCTCTTTTCTAATTATATAGTGAAGCCTCCGGAGATCCTTAATGTAGGTATTCATAGAATCTACGTGACCTTTTAATTCTTCTGTGTGACCAAAACCTTTAAGCTCTAAGGCATACGATGAAATCTGATTCTTGAGAAAGTATTCTGCAAGGTATTCCCAATTTCCGCTGTGCCCACCAAGGCCGTGCAGTAAAAGCAGTATCGCCCTTGGCTCTGTACAGCCCCATTGCCTATAAAGTACGTTTCTCTTATCACACCTTTTCAAAGCTTATTACTTTCGCCTCTTTTGACGCTTCTTAAATCTTTTGGCAGCATAACTGTAAACATGCTTCCGGTTCCTGGCTCTGATTCAGCATGGAGCTTACCCCCATGCTTAGTAAGTATCTTTCTAGCAATAGACAATCCTATGCCACTACCGGAAACCTTTCCTTTGGCACACTGCTCTACACGGTAGAATCTATCAAAAATTTTACTTAAATCATCAGGAGATATGCCAACGCCGGTATCGCGTACCCAAATCGCAATAAAGCCATTCTTCTCGTCAAGCCCGATTTTGACTAGGCCAGACGGCCTATTGTACTTTATGGCATTATCAATAAGGTTTGTAATAACTTGGGCAATCTTATCCGGATCAGCCCATAGCTCAATGCGTTTGCCAGGCAAGGTATTGACGAGCGTTATGCTATTGTGCTGCGCCACAGGACCGAATGATATGATGAGCTCTTCAGTCAGAGCTGCCACATCAAACAGTTGCCTGTTCATAAATTCGGCCTTTGAGTCGGCTTTCGCTAAAGTTAGCATTTCATCAATTAAACGTCTGAGACGGTCAACGTTATGTTCTGCTATTTCTAGAAATTTTCTCTGATCATCATTTACGGAACCTGCTATTTCGCTCAATATGAGATTAACCGCCTCTTTTATGGATGCAAGAGGAGATCGTAGTTCATGGGAAAGGTCGGAAATAAAATCAAGTCTTGCTGCATCGCGGGATTGCGCTACGTCCAAGATCCTGGTTGTCTCTAAAGTCGGTGCGGCTATCTGCGCCAAAGCTTCCAGAATATGTTGTTCATTTTCCGTAAAAAAATCTCGCGATACCTTGTTGTTAACATTAATAACACCAATAACGCGGCTACTAATCTTAAGAGGCACACTTAGAAGAGAATTCGTATAATACCTACCACCTCTTTTGGAAAATCTTGGATCTTTATCGATATCTTTTATTAGAACAGGCTCGCCTGTCTTAGCTATCCATCCCGAGACCCCTTGGCCCAACTTTACTCTTGTCTGCTTGACAACATTCTCTTCTAAGCCACGGGCACACCGTAATACCAGTTCACGACGGCTGTTATCCATGAGCATAATCGATACAATCTCAACTGATATCAAGCTTGAGATTCTATCAACCAGTGTACCCAAGCACTGGTCTAAATTGGAGCTATCAGATAGGTCTTTTCCGATGTTATTTGCAGCTTGAAGCTGAAAAAGCGACTTTTCCAAGGAATCGCGCTTTTGGTTGCGTATGTCTTTTCGCAAACCTTCCCAAATTGAGTTAGCACCTGATTTAACTTTTTGTTTATCTAATTTCCTATTCATTGCATTATATCATATCATAGTATTTAAGCAGATCAAAGCACTATCCGCTCTTTAAGCTTAGTGTAGAGAAAGCGGCCGTACTCTCTTTGACCCTTTTTGGTAAAATGGGGATCCCAATCCAGGTATATCTCATCCAGACTAAAGCCTTCTAAGTAATCATAGGGATCTAAGAATACGATATTCTCTGCTTTGCAGAATATTTTCAACTTATCCTGATAGTACCTCTTCTCTTTAAAATTAAACTGCTCTTTGGGCGGCAATGCAGCAATAACGAAAACTATGCCTTTATTTTTGCAAATTTCGTTGATGCCTTTCAGATAGCCTAGCGAATCCTTCCATCCTTTTTGTATATCCGTATTTTTTTCTGGATCTGCTGGGCTAGGAAAATACCTGTAATACGCTTTCATTATTACTTTTGCTAAGATAAAATGTTTAAAAAACCATTTACCGATCTTTGAGCTCGGATCTCTGGCAGTCCAATAACCCACCACTTTGTGTTCAACGATATCAAAATCATTCGGAAAATAATTAAGAAGAACCATGTCAATATCTAGGAGGGGCGCAAGATCAACGAATCTGTAATATTCTTCCCGCGTGCTGTAACCGCTTACACCTGCATTTAAAACCCTTATGTTGAGATTATCTTTAAGGCCTAATCTTTCAATGCAAGCGGAAAAGGTATCAGTATCATTAACGTAACAGCCTTCGGTAAATGAATCGCCAAGCATCAGAATAATGAAGTCCTCGCTTCTTCCATTTAATGCATCATTTCCGGTTTTTCTGAAACCTGCTTCATCATAATTTTTTAAATATTTCATACCGACGAATTCATCTAAAAACCTTTTGTTATCGTCATTAACAAGCATTGACATATGCTCTATGCGCTCATTCATTATTAGCGCAATTGTAGATTCAGGCCTAGGTTTATAGTATTTATCCCCCTCAAATAAATAGAGTTCCGGAGAAATCCATACGTAATTGTTGAAAAGTATTATATTTTTCTTTCTTTCCTTGTGTAATTCTATAAGCTCTTTTTCGCAGGGATGATATGTCTGTTCGGCTTGCTCATTCTTAAAGAAAGATTTCCGCACTTTTTCACCAGCTCGCAAGACTAGCTCAGTTGCGGCTATCAGAAGAATTATTAGTATCGTATAATACAGCTTACTTTTTAGTTGCAAGACGATTTCTCCATTTAGTTATGGTCACTAAAAAATCGGCTCCGAATCTGCATGCGGAGCCGATTTTTGATCTCATATAAATTTACCCTAATAAGTTCTTTGCATCAGATGCTTTAATAATGTTAGTGCCGATGTTTTTCATGTCGAGTATATTAGCTTGGTGAATTTCCATAGTCTGGGCAGCAGAGGCATCCTCCACAAGATACGTATTGTAGTTATACGCCATAGCATCAAACGCTGTTGCTCTTATACAATTAGGCGTTTGAATACCGGTTAAAACAAGGTTCTTTATCTCAAGTGACCTGAGCATATAATCCAAATCCGTATTCATGAAGCTCGACATTCGTATCTTCTTTACAAGGTATTCTGCGCCTTTGGGTTTAATATCGTCGATAATTTCTGCACCCTTTGTTCCGACTACCGCAAATGCTTTTTTGCGGAATTTATCTTTTCTTGTAACCTCTACGTCGCTTCCATCGGGCCTATGGACCCTGACAATATGAAATATTGGTGCTTTCTTCTTCCTGAACTCTTCTAGAACCTCCTTAATATTATCAATTATTCCAAGGGCTCCTTTTACCATCATCGGCGCGCCTTCAAGCACAAAATCCTTCTGCATATCGATGATAAGTAAGGCTGTGTCTTTATCGTTCAAAATTCCTCCAGCATTCTTTTTATGTCATTGGGGGCAGACTTGATAACCTGGCTGCATATAAAAATCAAAACCGAAAACTGCCAACAGTCCTCCGGTCCAACCATAAGACCGGTATCTGTATTTTCTTCCCTCTCCAGGATGTTTGAATAATGCTTGATTGCCTTTTTTAGACTGCCCTCGTATATATCCAAAACCGAGGTCATATTGTTATATTTAAAAGACGGAAACCTTATGCCTCTTACAAAGAGAAAATTTGTAAGCATATCTTTTCCTACCTTCATATCCTTTTCAAACTCAAAACCCTCGAATTGCGGTGAATTAGGAGGAAGCAAAATTGAGGGCTTTTCTACGACAAGCATGCCCTTTCTGATAACAGTGTCCCCCTGATTGACCGAGGATTCACCTAAGAAAACATACGGCATATTCGTTTCACGAAAAGTCTTAAGCCCCTGGATAGACGGCCTGACGATCTCCGTTTTATGTAATGCCTTCTCCCACATTTCCTGTATATTCATAGTTAATGTATTTCTCCTGCTTTTTTCAACATTGCCTTCGTAGTGATAGGACCTAGAAACTCATTTATAACCGTTGCACCTATTATAACGCTTATAATTATATCTGCGATTGCATCAAAAGCAGCATTTTGTTTTATCATAAGAGCAAGCCCCACAACGACTCCGCCCTGAGGTACAAGGCCTCCTGCTGTATATTTTTTAATGGCAGGTGATGCTCCAGCTACTTTGGCACCTATAAATGTGCCTAAATATTTTCCTGCTATCCTTAAAAATATGAAAAATATAATAAAAATCATTGCCGTAGGTATAACGGAAAGGTTAAGCTGCATACAGCTTAATGTAAAAAAAAGAACATAAATTAGTTTTTCTATATACCTCTCGATAACCTTAAATATAACATCCCTTTTGGGATTGAAGTTAACCACAACAATGCCCATTGTCATTATCGCCAATAGCTCATCTCCTCCGATTAACCCAGAAATACCGAAACAAAGCGACAGTAAGCCAAAAATAAGGACGATAAAAACTCCTTCTGTATGCTTTTTCAAGAAAGAGGTTAAATAATTAAAAATACACCCGAAGGCTATGCCAATAGCTAACGACCCCCCTATCACAGCAAGTGGATGCAGAACTGATCCACTCAAACTAAAATGCTTGTGCATAACCAGGGTCTCGGCCAAAACAATAGCAACGCTAAAATTCATAATACCTAGAACATCGTCTAGGGCGGCAACCCCCAGTATCGTATCAGAGACCTGACCATGGGCGCCATATTCGTTTCTAACGGCAATAGCAATGGATGGATCCGTAGGGGCTCCTAAGCTACCGATTAAGATGCTGATAGGTATGCAAACGGTAAGCCATATCGGTCCGCTTGTCTTCATGACAAGTGGAGCTATTAACAGAAACCCAGCAGTAATTACAAAAAATGTAATCTCTGCTTCAAAAAAAGTAATACTTAAAATACCCTTGCCTAATTCCTTCAATCTTGGATAGAACAAAGTGCCACCAATAAAAAATGCTATGAATGCAAGTGCTACGTTGGCAACAGGAAGAGCATGTGAAGGAAAATCCGCGGGTATAAAACTAGAAATATCCGGATTAAGTAATATTCCGGCAAGAATATATCCGGTAACCTTAGGTAATTTTAATTTGCCTGCTAGCTCGCCGCAAATAAAACCGGAAAGAACTATAATACCTACAACTAATAATGGCTCCATGCGTAAACGTTTTCTATTGTTTATCTTCTGGACTTAACAACGTGTGATACAAAATTTTTCTGCATGTACAAAAATTTCCTAAATGACATAAAGCGATTTTACTGGCCTTAAAATGTATCTCCGGTATATCTAGCGATGCCTCTCCGGAACCTAGCGTTATATGTGGTGTAAATTTATCAAAAGCAGATTCGGCGCGAAAATGTTTAATATAATCTATTGTAAGAGCGTTTATCTTCCCGCCGGATTTATTTATCATCGTCTTGTCAACATCATAGGTCAAATAAGGTTCTAACTCGTTCATGACTGTTTCGTGCAATAATTTGAGAAAGGAATTATTATAGATTTCAAAACAAGCTTTATCAGTTGGGCCCGACAAGGTTTTTAAGCTAAGGGTTTTGTTTTTTTCCGCGATTTGTTTTAAAATTTTTCCTATTTTCGCAAGATCATTATCGTCCATGCAACCCATTGCAAGCGTAATATGCGGCAAGCAGTCTTTCTTGTTTAATTTGATGTTGCTTTCTAATGATGTAGCGATTTTCTTGTTTAGTTCAATTGCTCTGCCCATTATTTCCTCAGATGGGAGCAATGCAACATCTACAGCCTTCTTGCCCATTAACTCATCCCCATACTCAAAAAACCTTTTAGCTTTCTTGCCCTGATAGGATGACGTAGCTTCTTGAGCGCTTTTGCCTCTATCTGTCTGACCCTTTCCCTTGTGACCTTGAATATTGCGCCTACTTCTTCAAGGGTCCTTGGATAACCGTCACCAATTCCGAATCTAAGCCTCAGGACCTTTTTCTCCCTTTCCGTCAACGTTGAGAGAACGTCATCCATCTGTTCTTTAAGCATTGTATAGGCTGTAGCATTCGCCGGTGAAACAGCCCTTTTATCCTCTATAAAGTCTCCAAAGTGGGTATCTCCTTCATCCCCAATCGGTGTCTGAAGCGATATAGGCTCCTGTGCTATTTTTAATATCCCCTTTACCTTTGAGGATGGTATTCTCATTGTATGCGCGATTTCTTCCGGAGTCGGCTCTCTCCCTGTTTCCTGGACAAGGGCACGGGAAACCCTTATAAGCTTATTTATGGTTTCCGTCATGTGAACCGGAATTCTGATAGTACGTGACTGGTCAGCAATGGATCGGGTAATAGCCTGCCTTATCCACCACGTAGCGTATGTTGAGAACTTATAACCCCTCTTATACTCAAACTTATCAACAGCCTTCATGAGGCCGATGTTACCCTCCTGAATAAGATCCAAAAACGACAGTCCCCTATTTGTATATTTTTTTGCAATACTAACAACAAGCCTCAAATTTGCGGCAACGAGCTCCTTCTTCGCCTTTAAGTATTTGGTTTCCCGCATCTTCATCTCGCGGATAAAAATGCACACAACGTCGAATTTTTCTCCGAATGCTCTCTCTATTTGACGCCGCCTCTTATTTGCCTCTTCACGCTTTCGGGCAACCATCTTTTTTGAAGGAGACAATTGCTTTTCCAAACGCTCAACATCACCAAACGCTTCTTTAATCTTATTGGATAAATCCTCGATAGCAGATATTGCCAGATCCAGTTTGAATAGCGTTTTTGTTGCCTTCTCCCTGTTGTGAGTTCTTCTAAGCATCTTAAGTAAAGCCAGGGTTTTTCTATTCACGGATGAATAGTTGGCTGCAAGATCTATGTCGAGCACTTCATCGAGACTCAAATTTTTCTCAATAACTTCGTCCAATATATTAACAACATAATCTTTAACCATCTTGGCGGAAAGAACAGTCTTTCGGAATTTTGCCTCCCAGGATTTAATTTTTTCAGCAAGGGTTACCTCTTGTTCCCTTGTCAAAAGCGGTATCTGGCCCATTTGCCGCAGATACATCTTAACAGGGTCGTCGGTTTGCACGTATCTTTCTGATACATTCTCCGACATCTTCGGATGTCTTGTAGAAATCGAACTTCCAACGGCCTCTTCGGCGTCCTTACCCTTTTCTACCAACTTAATGTTTTCGCTCTCGAGCTTAACCATCACCTTGTCAATAACGTCTGACGCAACTATGTTTTTGGGCAATATTTCATTGATTTCGTCAAAGGTAAGCTGACCTTTGATCTTACCGGCGGCGATCAACTTTTCGAGACCCTTGATCTTTCGCTTGGTTTTTCTTTTTAATTTTCGTCGCATTTTTATTTTTCTTTTTTTCTTCGCCATATATTTTCTCGCTATCGCTTCGCGTGTGACTTGATCAACGTATTGTACTCCGACACTAGCTGAGTCACAGTCTCTGAATCGTTGGATTGCTGTGCAGTGCGGATTCCGTCTTGAAGCGATTTAAGTCTTTCTCGGATGTTATCCTTTATTATACTGTTAATGCAGTCATTAATCGTCTTTTCTTTATTAGCAATGGTTTCTCGTATGCTAACCGCTTCTGAAATCAAATTATGCATAACGCTGTCATCGAATTGGTTTATTATCTTGCTCGGACTAATCTTATTATTATTCTTAATTGAATTGTCGATTAACTCGATGACCTTCCTAACATTCTCGTCTTTGAACTCACTTTGGCCTAATTTTTCAGTAATATCACTAAGAGTTTCCGGTTCCTCCAGGACAACGCTTAATAAAAGCATTTCAGCGTGCCTCACCGGATTAGCCTTCTCTACAGTCTTTTTCTGCGGCTCATGGTAAGAGTAACGGTCGGTCTTTGTTTTTTTAAGTTCGGCCTTAAATGCGGCTTCATCTATAGAAAGTGTATCAGAAAGTTTTTTTAGAAAAGCTGCTTTTAAAATTTCGTTCGGTATGCGCGCTATTGTTGGTAGCATCAGGGTTGCAATTGCGGTCTTTCCACGAACGCCGTTCTTATTATACCTTTTGCTCAAGAGATCCATCTTGTAATCAAAAAGGTCTTTGGAAGTTTTTACTATAACCTCAAACGCTTCCCTTCCCTCTTTTCTCATGAAGCTGTCAGGGTCGTACCCTTTTGGCAACGTAGCAACTCTAACATTTAGGTCTTGCGAAACAAGCAAGTCAAGCCCCCTTAACGATGCATCCTCACCGGCTTTATCAGGATCAAATATCATGACAACAGTCTTTGTAAACCGCTTGATGAGTCTCACTTGTTGGGTAGTAAGCGCAGTGCCCAGGGTAGCAACGATATTCCTTACACCATGCTGAAATGGCATCATCAAGTCCAGGTACCCCTCCACGATAATTGCGTAGTTCTTGTCTCTTATGTATTTCTTGCTGAAATTCAAACCGTAAAGATGCTTACCTTTTGTGAAAAGAGGGGTTTCTGGGGAATTGATGTATTTGGGCTGTGAATCTCCAAGAGTCCTTGCACCAAACGCTATTACCCTATCCCTCACGTCAAAAATCGGAAAAATAACCCTATTCCTGAATCTGTCATAATAACCCTTGTCTTTTTCACTTGGAAGTATAAGCCCTGCCTTATGGGCTGCATCTAAGGGAATATTCTTGCCTTTTAAAAAATTTATGAGTCCTTCCCAGCCATTCGGCGCATATCCTAGACGGAAAGTCTTTACCGTGTCATCGCTTATGCCTCTCTCTTTAATATATCTGCGGCAAAGGGCACCGCCCTGGGATGAAAGGTTAGATCTGTAAAGGTTCTCTGCCGTTCCATTAATTGCTATAAGCCTTTGTATAAAACTGTCTTCGGTTGTTTCTCGAAAACTTGATTGTGGCATCTTTACGCCTACCTTTTCAGCGAGCATCCTTACCGCTTCTGGAAAAGACAGCTTATCGTATTTAACCAAAAAGCCTATTGCATTACCACCCTGACCACATCCAAAACAATGATATATCTGTTTTTCGGGACTTACTACGAAAGACGGGGTTTTCTCATTATGGAATGGACATGGTGCCTTGAAATTACGCCCAATCTTCTTCAAGGGTATGTGCGAAGAAATAACCTCTACAATATCGATCTTGTCGAGTATGCTATCTATGATTTCATTCGGGATAAGCGATGTCATCTTTCCTTTATTCTTACAAAGCCTGAACACTCTAAAATGTTAAACTCTTCTTTTCCTTTTCTCTGAATATCGTCCAAAAGCAGGTTTAATCCGAGATTGTCGCTAGCTATGTGTCCGGCCACAATAACGTTTATGTGTTCAGCCTTGGCTTTCTTAAAATGCGCCTCACTGAGATGCATTGCCACGATTGTATTTATGCCAGCCTGGGAAAGACGCGCAAAAACCTTGTCTGAGCCTTCTGTGCCACCAGTCATCTCCACAAAAACCTTGCAGGCATCATTTTTTTCTGCCCCCGCAATTAATCTAGGACCTGCCCCTCTTTCAGCGCCTATCCTAAATTCAGGAATCGACTTTAATAAGTTCAATGCATCTTTGACTTTACTTGGTTTTTTTTTGTCAAAAAGACTCTGCAGGTAATTGGCAACATAATTGTCAGCCGGGGTATGCACGCACATAAAGGCCATGTCAAGGTACTTAGCTGCGTCTACGCTTCTAGAATGATTCCTTGAGGACACGCTTCTGGAAACCTCTTTGATTCTTTCGTCAATCAAGGAATCTGCTATCTCTTTTTTTATACCCACATTCATCAGCACGTTTTTATGTAACTGCATTACCTCGTAAAAATTGGATAACGCAACTCCTTCGGGATGGTGCGACAACATGAGGTCTACAGCTAGACCTTTTTCTGTCAGCCTGTCGCCCAGTAACAATTCCGGGGTCTCTATGTCAACGCCAACCATTATTGTTTTGATTTCTTTTTCGGGATTTCCGTATAATATTCTTGTATCTGAATAGGGCTGTCTCAGCTTTTCTTTGTCGAAGACTTTCTTGTCCACACCATTAAGTCTGTTAAACATGCGCTTGATGCTTTTAAGTTGGTTGTTAATTTGCTGCTTAGTTCTTGGATCCTTCTCGGTTCCAAGACTCACGCATAAATCATAAATCCTGCTAAGTTTCATGGGTAGCCTCCATCTATCGAGCTCCTAATAGAAGCTCGGTAATATTAACCTTTTTTTCTTTTCGTTTTCTCTTTTTCTTCTTGCTTAGGCTTAAAGAATTGGAATTCGTAATCCTTTTACTGTTTTAAACGATTAAGCATACTAGACGTTGTAATTTTTTCTTAATGATCTCC
>JABMRN010000208.1 GCA_013202515.1 Candidatus Omnitrophota bacterium
GCCCTATACGATCCCACAAATTTAGTGCTTACCTATCCTGCAATGTTTTTAACCCGTTGGATAACGCATTTTTGTGCTGCTGCATTTGTTTTTTTAGCAGGGACAAGCGCATTTTTATACAGGACGCGTGGTAACAGGACAAAGGGCGATCTTACCTTCTTTCTTTTAAGTCGCGGTATATGGCTTATCATTCTGGAGTTTACATTAGTGCAGTGGGGATGGGCCTTTAATTTCAGTTATTTACAAATAGTTTGTCAGGTAATGTGGGTTTTGGGCTGGTCGATGATAGCGCTTTCCGTTTTAATCTATCTTCCAAGATGGTTGATTTTATCAATAAGCATTGCAATGATTGCCGGCCACAATCTTCTGGATAAAATTAATATTGAGAGTTGGGGTAATTTGAGTTGGTTGTTAAATATACTGCATGTGCCAGGAGATATTGCTCTTCCTTCGGGTATTCATGTTCAGCTTCTATATCCCTTAATTCCATGGATCGGGGTAATGGCGCTTGGATATGCAATGGGAGGTGTATTTCTTAAAGAACCGCAAGAACGCAAAAAGCAATTACTAAGACTCGGCATAAGCCTGATTTTTGCATTTTTTGTTATTCGCGCTATTAATATATACGGAGATCCCTATGCATGGGTGGTGCAAAAAAAGGCTATATTCACGGCTCTTTCATTTATTAATTATACAAAATATCCTCCATCTTTTTTATTTTTGCTAATGACGCTTGGGGTTACCTTTGTTGCTCTATCTGTATTTACTGCGAGGGAGCCGGGACGTATAGGCCGATTTTTCCTTATCTATGGCAGGGTTCCTTTGTTCTTTTACGCAATTCATGTGCCAATAATTCATTTTATTGCCGTTATATTTGCATTTGTTCGATATGGACATGTTGCATTTTTATTCCATTACAATGTAGAATATTTAGATGTGGCCCTATCACCAAAGACACCGTTGGGTTACGGATATGGTTTGGCGATATCTTACATTGTTTGGATTTCCGTAATAGCTATGCTATATCCTCTATGCCGCTGGTACGCTGTTTATAAGAAAAATCATCCTCAATACAGGTTATTAAGCTACCTATAAGCCTATAGACAGCCCTATTTTTTGCGTACATAAAAAATAGAGCCTTTTTTGTGTATAACACATTCACCATCCAACCCTTGAAACTACCTACCTTTGGTGGTATTATTTAACCATATGCGAGTAAGAACTTTTTGTCTTTTAATGATGGCTGCTTTTTCTGCGGCCCTGGGATTGGCAGTTATAACGCCTTTTTTGCCCGAGTTGGCCGAACGTCACGGTACTAACGGTTTTTGGATAGGCATGATATTCGCCGGTTTCGGAATATCGAGAGGCATTATTACACCTTTCATAGGAAAAGTATCCGATAGGGTAGGGCGTAAAATATTTGTTGTAGGCGGGCTTATTATTTATACCGTCGTATCTCTTTTTTATACCAAGGCGGATAACGTTTACCTGTTGACATTGGTCCGCTTTATTCACGGTTTTTCAGCAGGTATGATATTGCCTATAGTAATGACCTATGTCGGAGAGCTTTCTAGGCAGGGCAGAGAAGGCCTTACAACAGGAGCACTAAATACAGTATTATACCTTGGCGTTGCCGCAGGGCCATTAATTGGAGGCGAAATAGCCGAACGATATGGTTTTGATGCCGTCTTCTATTCTATGGCAGCCCTCGGAGCAGTAACACTTTTTCTAGTAATATTTTTTCTTCCTGAAGCCAAAAGCCATACTCCGCAAAAAGCCCCAGGCACAGCGCCTTTTAATATTTTAATAAAATACAGTTACATAAAAGCTGTTTTGATAATAACGTTTGTTTCGGTAGGGCTTTCGGCTATCTTTATGTCATTTGTTCCGTCTATAGCTATAAAAGACCTGGTAGATATGATTCACATAGGCTTCATCATATCCGTGGCTATACTTATCGCCGGGATTCTTCAAATCCCCTTCGGCAGATTTGCAGATCACCATGATCGCTTAGGCAAGCTGTTACAATGCACTGTAGGCGTGTCTGTTTCCATGATGGCTATATTTGTTTTACCTTTTTGTCCAGATTTTAGAGCGCTTTTTCTGGCAGGATGTTTTATGGGGTTGGGTATAGCTATTTGTGCACCTGCTTTATCAAGCATTTCTGTGGGGATAGGCCAAAAGGCCGGAATGGGTTGGTGGATGGGAATTTTCTGGTCAGTTATGAGCGCTGCTTTAGTCATAGCCCCGATAACCGCAGGGATTATAATGGACCATTTTGGACTTGATTCCGTTTTCTATACAGCATCTATTTTTGCTTTTTTTACCGTTATCTTCTGTATCTATTACATACGACGAAGGCAGATAGGGGAACTAAAAAAATAAAATGGAAAAAAAAGTTCCTTTTTCTCTTGTATTTATGACCGGTTGCTTCATTACCGGTAATATGATAGGAGCAGGTATTCTCGGGCTCCCTATTAAAACCGGGGTGGCAGGCTTTATACCGTCCTTAATAGGTCTTTCACTGCTTAGTTGTGCCTTATTTTTTACCGCAATTATACTGGCGAAGGAGTCAATAAAAAGACGCCAGCCGATTTTTCATTATCCCACATTATATGGTGAATATTTTGGATCCTTCGGAAAGTGGCTCGCCATTATAGCAAATTTAATTATACTCTATGGCCTAATCACTATATACCTTACCGGTTCGGTAGCTATTATTACGAGACTCATAAATATACCCGTCCCAAAATTTGTAGTAACGCTAATCTTTTTTGTGATCTTTACAATGATTACTATAACCAATCCCAGGTTTCTTTTAAGGTGTAGCACTTTATTTGTAGTGTTGTTATGGCTGGCCTTTGCCGTGATTGTTATCATGGGAGAACGATATGTTGATACCTCACGTTATACTTACACGGACTGGGGCATGTTTCCAGCTGCACTTCCGATTATGGTAATGGCGGCAAATTATCATAATATCATACCGACAGTATGCAAAAAACTTAAATGGGATTTAAAAAGTATAGTAACTGCTTTTCTTTTTGGCAGTATCATCGGTTTTATAATGAATGCATTATGGATCCAGATAGGTATCGGCGTACTTCCTCTGCAGGGCTCAGGAGGTCTTCTAGAGGCCCTTCAAAAAAATATTCCTGCAACCGTTCCTTTGGCAAATGCAATAAGGACGCCTGTATTTCTAGAGGCATCGCTTCTTTTTGCACTTTTAGCTATTATAACCTCATACATTTCTATAGGTAATACCCACGTTGATTTTATCGATGACATTATTGTAAATCATACCAGATTAAAGAGTAGTAAGATTCTTACTTTAGTGCTGGCTTTTGCACCGCCGCTTGTTATAACACTTATTTATCCAGATATATTTCTTAATACACTTGATTTTGTCGGGGGGATTGGAAAGGTTCTACTGTTCGGTGTTTTACCGTGCATAATCGCCCTAATAACAATGCGTTCATTGGTGAAGCGCATCTTGTTTGTTGTACCTACGATGCTTCTTTTTGCGGGAATTTTCTTGTTTAAGCTGGGGCAGGAGCTTCACCTAGTGCGGAATATGCCAAAAACACAATACTGGAAGTATAATTTTACGCCTTACAACAGAAATTATGAAAAAGGAGACAAAGATGCTTAAAGGAAATATTTTATTAATAGTCGCCTTTTTCATAGTGGTGAATTTTTTTGGCATAATCCATGCTGAAGGTTTAAAGCCGATAAAACTCCCAGAACCTAATATCAACGGCGGAATGTTACTAATGAAGAGTCTTAAAAACCGTCAAAGCTCTCGATCCTTTTCTTCCCGCGAGCTTCCTATGGAGATGATTTCAGATATTTTGTGGGCAGCTTTTGGTATAAATAGACCTGAATCAGGAAAGCGGACAGCGCCTTCTGCTATGAATATGCAAGAGATAGATATTTATGTAGCGATGAAAAGCGGTTTATATCTATACGATTCCAGAGAGAATATTTTGTCACCAGTTTTGGAAAGGGATATACGCGAATTTACCGGAAAACAAGATTTTACCCAGGAGGCACCCCTAGATCTTATATATGTTGCAGATTTTTCCCGCATGAAGGGAGATGAAGCTAGTAAGATATTTTATTCAGCAGTTGATGTCGGTTTTATAAGCCAGAACGTCTATCTTTTCTGCGCCTCTAAAGGGTTAGCAACAGTCATTCTGGGATGGGTAGATAAACCTGCCCTTGAAAAAATTATGAATCTCAAAGATTCTCAGAAAGTTATTCTTACC
>JABMRN010000209.1 GCA_013202515.1 Candidatus Omnitrophota bacterium
ATTCCACAATAAGCCCTATTAACTTATATACATTAGCCTTACGTATAAAATCAGGAGGTTTACCCCTATCTCTTATATGGGTATTCTAAAGAACGATTTGCCTCATATAGACATATAAGATACATATACTGTGTGATTAAGAGTGTTTGTTATTAGTTATTTGTATTAGTGAAATTATGCGGCGGCTTCGATATTTTTTCTTATGATATCGTTTAATTCTTTGATGCTATCATAGTCTAAGGCTTTGGCAACGGGTAAAATAAATGTTATTCGTCTCATGAACGCATCAATATTGGTTATGTCCAGCTTTTCCAGATCCAGCTTGTTGCCGGATAAGATTTCAAAAGCTTCACAGAGTCTATCTAAACTACCTGTATAGAGAGCCCTTAAGGCAAGGATAACGCCCTCTACTTGAGCAGGTTCTTTACATGGCTCGAAAGCAAGAGCCTTTACGTTTAATTTTACTCCTAAATCGCTTTCAAGGACTTCTTCGACAAGTTCAGTATTTGGGCAGGCAACGTCAAATTTGACAGTATAATCTCTGTACAGTTCTTTTTGTCTTGCTACTAGTATTCTTAGCTCATCTATAAATTTATCCGGATCTGTACTTGAGAAGTGCACCACTTTTTCGCTATACTCTTCTCCTCTCATATCCTGCTCGAGTTGCTGTAGCATACCTTTTTGCGCTTCAGGTAATATAGAATCCGTGATTATGTGGCATAGGATTGATTTCTCGGGAATAGTTGGCGTATATTCGGGTTTAATATTTTTTTTGTGTATCTGCTCGGATTCTTTGCAGGCATCTTCAAGAGAACCTCTTGAAACATCTTTCGTTTGGGCTAGGAATTCTGCTTCAACAATATCTTCAATAACTTGTCTAATGGGGGCTATGCTTACTTCTTTATTTAGCAAATTACTTAAGGGGAGCTTGTCTGCATGTTGTTCTACGTTTACAAATCCAGGCGGGGGATCGCAAAAAGCAACATTCCTCATAAAATCTCTCTCTGCAACTTCCAATTCCTGTGTTTTGCGCGCGACGATCTCTACAACATCTTTCCAGGTAATCCTGTCTCCTCCCAACTCAAGGATAATTGGCTTCATTAATTGTTGACTATCTAATTTTACCTTAGCAAGATCCAGTAGTACTCTAGCTACATCTCCAGCCGATATCAATGAGGCGCTTGCTCCATTGTATGGAGTTATTTTTCTTCCAACAGGCCGATATTCCCTATCTAAAACAGCATCTATAAGTTTTATCAATAAGCCCGAATTTGAAGATTTTCTCATCTCTTCACCCACGAGACCCATAGTACGTAATATTATTACATTCTGTACATGTAATTCTTTAGCAAGTTGCAATAAAACTCTATCCATCAAAGCCTTTGATACCGGATAAGAAAACGCACTGAATTCCTGTCTCTTAAGGTCGGTTGCTATTTCAAGCGATAATGCATTTGGGCTTTTAGTTGATTCATCACCCGTTGCTACGTATTCTTTAACAAAAGCACCTATTTTTTCTGCAGTAGCCACTATCCAGGCTTCCGCAGCAGGTGGAAGTTTGTGTATATCAAAAGAGGATATAAATATTTTCCTCATGTTATTATTTTCTTGTTCTGCAACCATCATGGCGAGAGCCGGTCCAATAGCATTAGTATTAATGATTTCAGCAGTTGCAGCAACATTATCTATTCGGATATTGGTGCTGTTGTCAGCTGCCACATTGATAAAAACCCTATTACCTCTTATGAGACGGCGAAGGCTATCAAGAGCTACTAAGTTACCCACTGTATTTTCTAAACGTGGAAATTCTTTTGACAACTCTGAAGCCCTTGTGGTAGTTCGTACAAGCGCTCTTGCTCTTATACCCCTATCAGCCATGAGCGCCTGCGATACGTTATATCCAAGAAATCCAGTTGCACCAGTCAAAGCTATATTTAGTGGATCACCAGCCGTAGGCTCTTTCGTTGCTATTGTTATTTCAATTTCAGTGCCTATTTCGTTATTATCGCCCTTTTCAAGGGTTATGTGGCGATTCGAATCCTGGTCAAAAACCCAACTTTCTCCGTTATGGAAAGTAGAATATTTTATACTAGCACCAATAGCGGCTAATCTATTTAATGCTGTAGCTGTTCCTCGTCCATTTTTTCCAAAATATTCTGGTCCCTCATTTTTACCGTGGCTTTCAAAGTTCCCCGCTTTCCACCCCTCTAAAACTCCGCATGGAATACCATTCCCGCTATCGCGAACACAAATTTTAATAAAGCCAGACAACCTAATAATCTTCAACGAAAATGATATCTCATCCACTGGCTCTACTACATGCCCACTTCTGATGAGCAAGTCATTCACCGCATACATAGCGTCTACTGCATTAGGTGCAATGTGATTAAGTGCTTGCAAGATATTACGATAAGAGTCTCCTGTGATATGTTCATTTAATACCGCTCTGAGATTTTTCCATCTTTCATCATTTTGTGGATTAGCAACATCCTGTACAGATATAGCCATGGAGCCGAATGATGCTGGATCTCCTCCGACACACCATCGAAAGTCATGAGATTCAGGAAGATATTTATAACTAAACACATCGTCAAAAATGGTTTGCTCAGATGCTGGGTTGTTAGTCGGTGCTTCAGCAGCGGGATTGACGAACCATACCCCTTCTAAGCCGGGACAGTCAAGATAATGCTTCTCAACATCCGTAATTCGTAATTGGCGCAATTCGTAATCAGTTAGCTGAGAATGATCTGAAAAAAAGAGCGCATTAATAACTTTTTCATTCCCTGAGGGATCCTTGAAACAAAAAACCGCATATGGATAATTGCGTACATCTTCTCCATTATCTTTCTGTAGCGCACCTGTTTTTATCCGCTCTTCTATGCGGATGGCACCATCAGGAAGAATTTTATTAAGCCTATTTATCTCTCTTCGTATAGCTACATCCTCGGCGCGTTCATTTATAATCAAGTCTCTTAATCTACGAGCTGCATAAATTACCGTAGAGATATTCCTAAAATCCAACCCATGCTTTTCAAAAAAAGGCCTCAGTCTGGATTCCGGACCAAGACTGGTTCGTGTGGGATCTACCTGAGGTGGATTCGCCCAAACAAAACTATTAACTACAAATAGACACACCACGCCTATAGATACAACACGTAATATTCTCTTTTTAGATAACATATCTCTAAGATAGCATACTATTGTGAGCTATATGTCACAGGAAGGTAACAATTGTAGGATTGTGATTCCTAACAAATTTGCACTGGTTACCGTATGTGTACACTGGAATTATTGATCTGTATGGTAAAGTAGGAGGTGGAAAGTGAGGTATAGAATGAAAGATATTGATA
>JABMRN010000210.1 GCA_013202515.1 Candidatus Omnitrophota bacterium
AGAATACAAATTTATTGAGGAAATATGTTATACCATTTACTTTACCCTTTGCGTGAGTTGTGGTTCGGTTTTAATGTTTTTAAGTATATTACCTTTCGTGCTGCGATGGCTTCAATTACAGCATTTGCCTTAAGCATTTTTTTCGGCCCACTTGTCATTAAAATGCTAACGCACCTTAAGATTGGACAAAATATCCGAAAAAAACACGTTGAGAATCTTTATGAGCTAACTAAGCATAAGGCAGGCACCCCTACTATGGGAGGCTTTCTAATACTTTTATCTGTGATCTTGTCTACTGCGATATGGGCTCGATTGGACAACAAGTTTGTTGTTCTCTGCATGATAAGTATGCTCTGGCTAGGCCTGGTTGGCTTCATAGACGATTATATTAAGTTAATCAAGGAAAGATCGCGCGGCTTAAGAGCATCTACGAAGTTTATTGGCCAGATTATCATAGGTTTAGTAATTGCGCTTTTCATATTTTTCAATAAAGAAATAATGCCAACGGTTTGTCTGCCATTTTTTAAGGACGTCGCTATTAACCTTGGGTTGTTTTACATACTGTTTGTTGTTTTGGTAATAGTTGCAAGTTCTAACGCCGTTAACATAACCGATGGTCTAGACGGGCTAGCCGTAGGGTGCGTAACCATCATTGCGCTGACGTTTGCGATTATAAGCTATGTAACAGGGCATGTTCAAGTCAGTGATTATTTAAACGTATATTATCTTGCTGGAAGCGGCGAAATAGCGATTTTCTGTATGGCAATTGTTGGAGCCGGATTGGGATTTCTTTGGTTTAACTCGCATCCTGCACAAGTCTTTATGGGCGATACCGGATCGCTAGCCTTAGGTGGTGCAATAGGTATTGTAAGCGTAATCATCAAAAAAGAGATTCTGCTCATTTTTGTAGGTGGCATTTTTGTTGTAGAGGTGCTTTCGGTTATTCTTCAAGTATTATCTGTAAAGATAACCGGTAAAAAAATATTTCTCATGACGCCGCTTCATCATCACTTTCAACTTTTAAATATATCCGAATCCAAGATTATTATACGGTTTTGGATAGTCGCAATAATGCTTGCGCTATTGACGTTAGCGACGCTCAAATTGAGGTAGGGTCTTATGGACTTGCGCAATATGAAAGTTTTAGTTGTCGGTCTCGGAACAAGCGGGTTCGATGCATGTTCTCTTTTAGAGGGTGCCGGTGCAATCGTATCAGCGACTGACAATGATGATAATGCCAAGATACGGAGAAATAGAGACCTATTGCGCAAGAGGTATATTGATGTTGAAATAGGTGGTCATACAAAGGAATTTTTAAGAGACATTGGAATGGTGGTTGCAAGCCCCGGGGTGAGAAAAGAGGCGCTACCCCTTAAGCATGCTTTTAGCAACAACATTCCGGTGATCGGTGAATTGGAGCTTGGATATCAATTCTGCAAGGGAAAAATAATTGCAGTGACTGGAACAAATGGAAAATCTACCGTTGTTACGCTCCTTGGGGATATTTTCCGGAAGTCTGGATTGAAGACAGTTGTCTGTGGAAACATAGGTTATTCGCTTTCGAGGGCAGTCCAGGATGCTGATAAAGATACGATTTGCGTTACTGAGGTAAGCTCGTATCAGCTTGAGCGGATAATAGATTTTAAGCCGGCCATATCGTGCATTTTAAATATTACAGAAGATCATCTCGACAGATACCGGGACCTCGCCGATTACGCTAAAGCGAAGTATAAGATATTTTCGAACCAGAAGAAAGGTGAGGCAGTTGTTCTTAATTACGATAATCCTAGATTAAGGAATGCGAAGGTGCCGCGTGGAGTCAAAAAATTATTTTATAGCAAAAAAAACAAGATAGAGGGTCTTTATTTAAGTAAGGGTACTTTTGTCTATAATTTAGAAAATAAGCAGCAAAGATTGTTTAAGCTCCCTGAAATGGCCTTAAAAGGATTGCATAATATTGAAAACATTTTAGCAACCGTTTTAATAGCACATATTCAGGGTGTTGAGCTAAAAAAGATAGAAAAGGCTCTAATAGAGTGTAAACCGTTGCAGCACAGATTGGAAAGCATTGATACCATAGACGGGGTGGAATTTCTAGATGATTCCAAGGCAACAAATATTGATGCGACTAATCGTGCGTTTGAAAGTGTCTTTAAGCCTATCGTGTTGATCGCAGGGGGTAGGGATAAAGGTGGTGACTACAGATTGGTGCAGGATAAGATTAAATCCAAGGTTAAAAAGATTATTTTAATTGGAGAGTCGGCCCCATTAATATATAAAGCGCTGAAAGAGTCAGTAGAAGTTCAAAGGGCTGATACTCTCGAAGAGGCAACATTTAGGGCTTTTGAGGCGGCCAATAGCGGGGAGGCCGTGCTTCTGTCGCCAATGTGTTCGAGTTTTGACATGTTTCGTGATTACACGCATAGGGCAGAGGTGTTTCGAAAGGCCGTAGAGAGTTTGCGTACCGAAACAGCAAATTCGAGGCAACATACATGAGGAATATACGTATTTCTATAGCGTGCATTGCCTTTATTCTGATCCTGTTCGGAATAATAATGGTCTACAGTTCAAGTGCTATATACGCTTACGAGGTTTTTGGAGATAGTTTCCATTTTCTTAAGAGACAGTTAATAGCAGCGGTGATAGGGCTGATTCTTTGTGTGTGCATTATGGGAACGAATATAGAAGACGTGAAGAGGCATTCAAGACAAATTCTTCTCATTTCGATTTTACCTCTCATTTTGGTCCTTTTGCCGGGCATCGGAAAGACAGTTGGAGGGGCAAAGAGATGGATTGATTTAGGTTTCTTCAGCATTCAGCCTTCGGAAGTAGCAAAAATTGCATTATTAATTTATCTTGCAGATTTTGTAAGCAGAAAAAGAGCACTTGTAAGAGATTTTATCTATGGATACCTGCCGCCACTTATGGTGATTGGATGCGTCATTTTTCTCATATTGATGGAACCTGACCTTGGCACAGCGATAGCCGTGGGTCTGGTTGGATTTTTAGTTCTATTCGTAGCAGGTGTTAAGGTTTCTCACGTAACTTTTACGGCCGCTTTCAGCTTACCTTTTTTATATTATCTACTATTCAAAGTGCCATATAGGAGAAGGCGTTTGCTAGCTTTTATAAATCCATGGATGGATGAAAAGGGAGCTGGGTTTCAGATAATTCAGTCATTTCTCGCCTTTGGTTCGGGCGGACTTTTAGGTGTCGGATTAGGACAATCACGGCAGAAGCTTTTTTTTCTTCCCGCATCGCATACTGATTTTGTTTTTTCTATAATTGGTGAAGAACTTGGATTTATCGGTGCCTTTTCGGTTATCATATTGTTTGCAGTTTTAATATGGCAGGGCGCTAGGGCTGCATTTAAGATAGACGACGACTTTAGGAAGTATTTGATTTTTGGTATAATTTTTATGATAGCATTCGAGGTCATTGTTAACGCTGGTGTTGCCTGTGGGTTATTTCCGACAAAAGGACTGCCTTTGCCTTTGGTAAGCTATGGAGGCACATCTCTAATTATGCACATGGCAGCTATAGGTTTACTTTTGAATGCCGCAAAAGGCAAAGTATAAACCAAAAGTTACAAATCGAGGTAAGCAACAAGTGAAAATATTTGTCGTAGCTGGGGGGAGCGGGGGGCATATATTTCCAGCAATTGCACTAGCAGATGAATTATGTTCTCAAAGCGCCATTGAGATTGTTTTCGTTGCAAGCAGGAGACGACTTGATAAGAAAATACTTAAAGAGAAAAACTACAAAAAAATATTTTTATCTGTGAATCCTATGCCATATGGTCTGAATCTTAGAGCGCCTTTGTTTCTGATGAAGCTTTTGTTTGATTTTGTTATTGCAGTTGTTATCCTTGTAAAAGAAAAGCCAAAGGTTGTTGTTGGCTTCGGAGGATATACGGCAGGCACGGTTTTGATGCTTGCAAAGATTCTTGGTGCAAGGACATTCGTTCACGAACAAAATTTGGTGCCTGGCCGGGCAAATAGAATATTAGATAAAATCGTTGACTGTATCTGCGTTAGCTTCAGAGAATCAAGGAAATATTTTAAAAACCCGAATATCGTCTTTACAGGAAATCCGCTTCGTCAAAGCATGACTCAACAATACAAAGTAAGGGAATATGATGATTTCAATCTCAAGGCGGGCAAGTTTACGCTTCTTGTGATGGGTGGAAGTCAGGGTGCCCGTTCGTTGAATAGACTTGCACAAGAGGCGATAAGCTGCTTAAGCATTGATGTGAGTGAGAATCTACAAGTAGTACATATCACAGGCGAAAAAGATTTTGAAGCAATATCGCTTAACTATCGAGAGAAAGGAGTGCACGCAAAGGTATTTTCCTTTATCGACGATATCCACCGAGCATATAAGATAACAGATCTTGCCATATCACGGTCAGGGGCGTCTGCGATATTTGAACTTTCGCTTTACCAAAGGCCGATGGTTTTAGTGCCTTACCCTTTTAAAAAGAACAACCAGCGATTTAATGCTGAGTTTTTTGAGCAATGCGGTGCAGCCATTTGTAGGGAAGAAGATACCTTAGATGCGGCCAACCTTTGCGATTTGATAGGGTCGCTTGTGAGGGATCCGGAGAGACTAAGAAAAATGGGCGAGAATGCGAGGAAATTAAGCTGTTCTGATGCAGCGTTAAGGCTCAAGGCAGCTGTCATGGGCGAGGTTTTAAATTAATGAATATTAACTTAACCAGTATTAAACATATGCATATGATTGGTATAGGCGGCATTGGAATGAGCGGCCTGGCAAGCATCTTAAGCGATAGAGATATTAAGATTAGCGGTTCAGACCTTAAGAATAACAACTTAATCGGTAAGCTTAAGAAAAAAGGGTGCACGATTACCATAGGGCACGGCAAGATTAATGGTTCACCGGATGCGGTTGTGCGCTCCTTCAGCATTAAAGATAATAATCCTGAGATCATAGAAGCGAAAAATAGAAAAATCCCTGTTTTTGAGAGGATGGACCTTTTAAAGAGTATTATTGAATCTAAAAAGCGGTCAATCGCTGTTAGCGGAACACACGGCAAGACCACTACGACTGCTATGATTTCTTATGTTTTAGATAAGGCAGGACTTGATCCTACAGTGCTAGTAGGCGGGGAAATGGATTATTTTGAAGGTAATGCAAAAAGCGGACAAAGTGATATTCTTGTTTCCGAAGTCGATGAAAGCGACGGATTGATAAAGGATATAAAGGCGCGATATTCTATAATAACCAATTTAGAAAAAGAGCATATGGAACACTACAAGAATATGCGCAATTTGCTTTTTACGTTCAGGGCATTTGCTGAGGGGGCTAAGAACGGTATTATTTTTTACAATAACAGAGATAGGAACATCGAGAAGATATTGCCTAAGCAAGCAAATCGAATCGTATCCGTTGGCTTCTCCGATAAGGCAGATATTTATTATGCCTCACTAAAGGCGAAGGGTCTTAAGACAGAGTTTACGTGTTTTTTGAAGAGCAAAAGGCTTGGAAGAGTAGTTCTTAATGTACCGGGTGCGCATAACGCATTTAATGCATTGATGGCAATAGCTTGTGCACTTGAATTTGGCATCCAATTCGATAAAATTAAGAAAATATTGGAAAGCTTTAAAGGAGTAAAAAGAAGATTTGAAATACGCGGAACGCCTAATGATATAACACTCATAGAGGATTATGCGCATCATCCCACGGAGATAAAGGCAGTTCTAGAAATTGCCCGTACAATGGCAAGCAAAAAAGTTATAGCAATATTTCAGCCGCACAGGTATAGTAGGACCTCGTATTTGAAAGAGCATTTTGCATCTGCATTTCAAGAAACAGACGAACTCATTTTAACAGACATCTATGCAGCTAGTGAGAAGCCCATTAAAGGCTTTGACGTAAAATGTCTTTACAATTCAATAAAAAATAGTGGAACAAAAAAAGTACAGCTTATTCCGAAAAATGAAATACCGCGTCGATTGAAGAATATTGTTAAACCGGGAGATGTGCTTTTAGTGCTCGGGGCCGGAGATATCAATGGAATCATTTCAGACATTAAAAAAGTCCTTAAAGGGTAAGCTAATATTTGGCGAACCGCTTTCAAGGCATACGACATTTTGCATAGGCGGACCAGCTAAAATTTGGGCAGAACCCTCAAGCGAAGACGATTTAAGGAAATTGATTACATTTGCCAAAAGACTTGGACTGAAGTTCGTTGTCCTAGGAGCGGGTTCAAATATTTTAGCGAGCGATAAGGGTTTTGAAGGCTTGATTCTGATGATGTCTTCACCGCAATTCTCGAATCTAGAAATAAAAAAGAATCAGCTGAAAGCAGGTGCAGGTGCAAAGCTTGCCCGTTGTGTCTATAGTGCGTGCAAACATTCGCTTTCAGGCATGGAAGGGCTTTTTGGCATTCCTGGGACAGTTGGCGGTGCGATTATTATGAATTCGGGTTATAAAACAAGCATAGGCAAGATTGTAAAAAGACTCAGGGTTATGGACAGAAACGGAAAGATCTTGACTCTAAAGTCTAAAGATTTAAAATTTGTATATAGAAAATCCAACGTATGTCGTTACATAATATTAGAAGCAGAATTTGCGCTAAAATTGGGAAATGAAAAAGACTTGAGAAAGGAATGCGTTCGCCTTAGACAGCTAAGAAAGGACACCCAGCCATGGGATAAACCAAGCGCGGGATGCGTATTTAGGAATCCAAAGGGAAGATGCGAAAGCGCTTCCAGTCTCATCGAAAAATGTGGATTAAAGGGAAGGGTTTTCGGCGGCGCTAAGATTTCAAATGTTCATTCAAATTTTATTATAAACAATAAATCTGCAAGTTCAAAAGACGTTGCTTCCCTAATGAAGCTGGTAAAAAATAGTGTTATGAAAAAGTTCAACATTGCCCTAAAGTCAGAAATAATAAAGATCGGATCATGAAAGCAAAAGGCACTA
This sequence comes from Candidatus Omnitrophota bacterium, assembly GCA_013202515.1. Classification (GTDB taxonomy): domain Bacteria; phylum Omnitrophota; class Gorgyraeia; order JABMRN01; family JABMRN01; genus JABMRN01. The sequence continues at coordinate 6,949 of JABMRN010000210.1, forward strand.
AAAAAATAGGTGTTTTGGCAGGAGGAACCTCATCCGAGAGGGAAATAAGCCTTGAATCCGGAAAGGCTGTTTATAAAGCATTGAAAGACGCTGGTTTCAACGTACTGTTTTTAGATATAAGGGATGATGCTGAGAGAATTTTAAAAACTTCTAAGATCAACGTAGCCTTTATAGCTCTTCATGGCAGGTTCGGTGAAGATGGAACAGTTCAGGCGATATTGGAAAAATTGTCTATACCGTATACTGGATCAGATCCGCGTTCTTCAAGGCTTGCTATGGATAAGATTCTTTCAAAGAAGCTTTTTATAAAACATAAACTGCCTGTTCCTGACTACATAACTTTAGACGAAAAACAGGTCTTACCCACACAAATGCACAAGCAGTTGGGGATGCCACTTGTTTTTAAGCCACACAATGAAGGTTCTAGTATAGGGCTGTCTGTAGTACGACGTAAGACGGATATAGCTAAAGCACTTAAATTGGCATTGCAGTATAGTAATAAGATTATAGTTGAAAAATTCATAAAGGGAAGAGAGGTTACCGTAGGCATATTCGACGATAAGCCCCTTCCCGTTATAGAAATTCTACCAGAACACGGCTTATATGATTACAGCGCAAAGTATATTGACAAAAAGACCTCTTACGAGATACCAGCAAAAATAGACAAAAAGTCTTACGATAGAGCCCAACGGCTGGCAACAAGTGCGCATAATGCCTGTGGATGCAAAGATTTTTCAAGGGTAGATATGAGAATGAGTGAAAGCGGCAACTTGTATGTGCTTGAGGTCAATACAATTCCCGGATTAACGGAAAGATCACTTTTGCCTAAGGCCGCCCGGGCTGCTGGAATAGATTTTAAGCAATTGTGCATTAGGTTGGTAAATCGGGCGTTAGACAGAAAAGGAGAAAGACATGGCAGGATTAAAAAAGAAAAAAGATAAAAAGAATTTTAAAGGTATCCAATTTCCCGGAAAGAAAATTTGGATATTCTTAATCAGAAAATCTGCACTTCCGCTGGTAGTAATCGCTATCTTAATACTTGCTTTTATTGGGGTAAGGGCTATTTTTTTAACCAATCCCATGTTTAAAATAAGTGCCATACGGGTTGACGGCATGACAGATGGTTCTAAGCTCAAAGATTTAGCGTTGGTGAGATCGTGTATGGACAAAAATATTTTCAGTCTGAATATAAAGGAAATTTCAAGTGGAATAAAAAAGGTTAGCCCCGAATTGAAGAAGGTTGTAGTAAGAAGGGTTATGCCTGATACTATTGAAATATATGCGTTGCCACGCATACCTGTTGCAGTCATAAAGGGTTATAAGTATTTTCCCATCGATGAAAACGGTGTCGTTATTTCATCACAGAGCGAACCCGATGCCACCATGCCGGTTATAAATGGAATATCAGGCTGGCACAGGCCAAAGGTTGGTGAGGTATTTCATCCCGACGGTATCGATATTGCGTTAATGCTTCTGAAAAATCTTAAGGAAACTAATGCGCTTGGGAGTTTTGCCCTTAAGGGTTTTGATATTTCAAACATAAGAAACATACGGCTTTTGCTTCGAGACGGGCCTGAGATTAGGTTGGGAAAAGGGCAATATAGAGAGAAGCTAGAAAAGCTGTCTGTTGTGTTAGCAGATCCAAAGATAGATATTGATAACCTAAAGTACATAGACTTAAGGTTTAATGAGGCGGTTTTAGGACCGAAGTAAGATATGTCACGCATAATAACTGCATTAGATTTAGGCTCTAGCAATATTCGTGCATGTGCCGCTAGCATTAATGGTCGGGGCCAGCTAAAGCTGCTTGCGCTGGAGCGAATGCCTTCAAGCGGCATTTCTCATGGTGGCGTTGTGGATTTTGATGCAGCAACAAATGACATATTGCGCATGACGAAGGCGCTGGAAAAAAAGGCAAAGAAAAAAATTAGATACATATCGCTTGCTATAAGCGACGCGGATTTCAATGGATTCATTGCAAACGGTATGATAGCACTCTCGGCCAGACCACGGCCAATTCAAATGCGCGACATAGTAAGGTGCGAGAAGATCGCCGGTTTTGTACAGGTTCCGATAGACAGGCAGGTTGTCCAGAAAGAACTTCACAGTTTCTTTATAAATGACGGGGAGAAGGTTCGCAATCCTCTCGGATTAAACGCTACGAAGCTTAGCCTTAACCTATATGTGGTCACTGGAGAAGCTTCAAAGCTTGTGAATCTACAAAATGTTGTGGAGCATGCTGGTTACATATTAGATGATATGGTCTTTTCTGGATATGCGACTGCCCACTCTATTTTTGCAAACGCACAAACAGAAGAAAAAACCGCACTTTTGGATATTGGTAGTCATGTTACTAATATTACGATAATCGAGGAAGGCGCTCTCAAGTATATCAATTCGATTCAGAAAGGGGCGGAGATGATGGACAGTAAATCATCCATGGTTCCTTTTTTTAAGGAAGTAAAAGCCCTATTCACAACCAGTCCACTGTCGCGGGTAGTCGTAACAGGCGGTGGCGTACTGAAGGAAGGATTTCTGGAAATTGCCGAGAAGTGCCTTGGCGTGCAGTGTGAAATGGGACAAGTAAGACTCAACTGGTGTTCGCTTAATCTTGCGGATACGCTTCTACATACTGCTTCGCTGGGTTTAATCGCGTATAAAGCTAAGAAGCTGTCTAGGGAGCCTTGGCAGTTGGATCCTGTGAAGAGACCCTTTCGCTTTCTTGCTAATATGATAGATAGTTATTTTTAATATAGCTATAGTTGTTCAAAATCAGTTGACAGGTGTGGCTTTTGGCGATACACTATTCCGTCACATGATCAAAGAAAATCTTTATACTGTTAATGCTAATATTAAGAGGGTTGCCGAACGCGCTAACCGCAAACCAGGCGATATAAGATTGATCTGTGTCACTAAAGAGGCGGATTCAAGCCAGGTACTGGATGCTATTTCAAACGGTGTGGCAGAATTGGGCGAAAACAGGGTCAGGGAAGCTGTCCTTAAGCATAAGGCGATAGGAGAGAAGGTTGTCTGGCACCTGATAGGACACCTTCAGACGAATAAGGCTAGGGATGCAGTTAAGATCTTTTCGTTAATACATTCGGTTGACTCCGTTAGATTAGCGCAATACATTGACAAAGAAGCCGAAAAAATAGGGAAGATACAGGAAGTGCTGATAGAGGTTAATGTTTCCGGTGAAGCAACAAAGTTCGGTATTTTGCCTGATAAGTTGGCCAGTTTTATTGGGTCATTAAAACATCTTGCCCATTTTAAGGTTAAGGGACTAATGACGGTAACTCCGTTCAGCGAAAATCCAGAGAATTCACGACCTTATTTTAAGGTGCTTAAGAAGTTGTGTGATGTCCACGGCCTAAAAGAGCTTTCAATGGGCATGACACAGGATTATGAAGTGGCAATCGAGGAAGGCGCGACCATGGTGCGCGTGGGCCGCGCAATATTCGGGGAGGGTTGATAGTATGCTACGAATTAATATCGGTATAATTGGTTGCGGGAATATGGGCGAGGCTATAATAAAAGGTGTTATATCTAAAAAAGTTATAGATAAAAGAAATATTTATGTTTCCGATAAGATCAAGACAAAATCAACAGCCATGAGAACCAAATATGGCATCAATGCCAAATCCTTCAACACCTCTCTTGTAAGAAGGTCGGACGTAGTGATCATAGCTGTAAAGCCAAATAGCACAGAAAAATTATTATCTGAAATAAAATATTTCATCGATAGAAAAAAGCTGATCGTTTCAATAATGGCCGGTGTAAGGCTTGATAGTCTTGGGAAGGTGCTGTGTGAAAGTATTCCAATTGCGCGGGTTATGCCCAACATAGCCGCATTCGTTGGTGAAAGCATCTCGGCGATAAGCTACAACAGATTTGTTAAAAAATATCAGAAAACCATTGTGAAGAACATTTTTAGCGGTATAGGCGAAGTAGCGGAAATAAGCGAAGAAATGCAAGATTCCTTTACATCTCTCTACGGCAGCGGTCCGGCATACTTCTTTTACATTATCGAATGTTTTATTGAGGCTGCCATGCGCGAGGGATTTTCTAGAAAGAATGCCGCCTCATACGTCAAACAGATTATTAAGGGTAGCTCAAAGTTTCTTCAATTAACAGATGTCTCCGCACAGACCTTGAGAGAAAAGGTTACCTCAAAAGGAGGTACCACAGAAGCCGCTATCAAAGTTTTCGAAAAGAATAATCTTAAGCAGTTGGTCAAAGATGCTATACGAGCTGGACGAAATCGCTCTAAGCATCTTTCCATTTAGGAGGATATGAAATGTTTATTATCGGACAATTCTTGCTTGCAATAGCTAAGGTCATTGATGTAGTTCTGAATATTTTAGCATGGATTATAATTATTCGAGCAGTGATTAGTTGGGTTAACCCAGATCCCTACAACATAATTGTTCAGTTTCTTAATAGGGTAACTGAACCCATTTTGAGCAGGATTCGGATGATATTCAGGCTGCATGCTGTAGGTATAGACATCTCTCCGCTTATTGCGATATTAGCCATAATGTTTTTAAGATTGTTTATCGTGCCTGTTATTTACAGAATTGCCACTAACCTGATGTAGTATGAGAATTCATCTTAAGGTAATGCCCGGTTCTTCTCGCGAATTGGTAGAAAAAATAGACGATGGAAAATATAAGATTTATACGCACAAGCCAGCAGTTGAAGGAAAGGCTAACAAGGCCTCTATAGAAATGCTGGCTGAATATTTCAATATTAAAAAAAGTCGAATTTCAATCGTAAAAGGGGCCAAGTCAAGAGATAAGATCCTAAAGATACAATAAAAGGAGCAATAAATGTCGCGAATAGGAATAATAGGTGGAAGCGGGTTGTATGATATCGAGGGGCTCAGGGTAATAAAGAAAGAAAAGGTTAAGACGCCCTTCGGAGATCCCTCAGATGAATTTACATTGGGTCAATATGAGGACAAAGAAATTATTTTTCTGCCAAGACACGACAGGGCCCATAAAATAATGCCGAGCGAACTCAACTACAGGGCAAACATATTCGGCATGAAAAAGCTCGGGGTTGAAAGAATAATATCTCTTTCGGCCTGCGGCAGCTTCAAAGAGGAGCTGAAACCCAGAGATATTGTTATTGTCGACCAGTTTGTAGATAGAACCAATCAAGCAAGGGTGAGCACCTTTTTTGGCGACGGCATAGTTGCCCACGTTGCATTTGGCGAGCCGGTTTGCCCTGAGCTTTCTCTTGTATTGTATGATGCGGCTAAGAAGACCGGTGCAGATGTGCACAAAGGTGGAACATATGTAAACATGGAAGGCCCTGCTTTCTCTACAAAGGCCGAATCATTGCTTTATAAAAGCTGGGGCATGGATGTTATTGGTATGACAAATATGCCAGAAGCGAGGCTTTCAAGGGAAGCGGAGATTTGCTATTCCACGGTTTGTTTCATAACCGACTATGATGCTTGGCGCCAGACAGGGGAAGTGGTCACTTTAGAGATGATCATAGGAAATCTAAAAAAGAATGTTGATAACGCAAAGAAGCTTATAAAGGCAGCTATTTCCATGATGGGTGATGAGCGTAAGTGCGCATGTAAAGATGCACTAAAAGGTGCAATTATTACACGTCCAGAAGTCATATCGAGTGATGTAAAAAAAAGATTAAAGATGATAATAGGTAAGTACGTAAAATAACATGGATTATAAAAATACCCTAAATCTACCAAAGGCAACTTTTCCCATGAAGGCTAATTTACCTTCAAGAGAACCAGAAATTCTAAAATTTTGGGAAGAAGAGGACATCTATTCAGCCATAAGAAAACTACGGAAGAAGAAAAAATATGTTCTTCATGACGGTCCTCCGTACGCTAACGGCAATATACACATGGGCCATGCTCTAAACAAGATTTTAAAGGATATTGTCGTAAGGTATAAAACAATGCGGGGTTTTGATTCTCCATATGTGCCAGGATGGGACTGCCATGGTCTTCCAGTCGAGCATCAGCTTCTTAAAGAACTCGGGATCAGCAAAGGTGATATCGATCAAGTTGAGTTTCGAAAGAAAGCGCGCGACTATGCAATGAAATTTGTCGCAATCCAAAGGGAAGAGTTTAAAAGGTTAGGCGTCTTTGGGGATTGGCAGAGGCCCTATCTTACCCTTTCTCACGAATATGAAGCAGAAATAATTAAGTCATTTTCCACGTTGGTCAATGAAGGGTACATTTATAGGGATTTAAAACCCGTTAATTGGTGTACATCTTGCGAGACAGCGCTTGCCGAGGCAGAGGTGGAATATGCCGACCATGTTTCGCCTTCTGTATACGTTAAATTTAAACTTCTCAAAGAACAAAAACCCGAAGTATTAAAGCGGGAAAGTCTGTTTTCTGCGCTTTCTCACCTATCACCGAAACAGCTGGAGAACACCCATTTCTTGATATGGACCACTACCCCGTGGACATTACTGGCTAATGTTGCGGTTGCTCTACACCCGGAACTTGGATATGCAATACTTGAAGTAGGAAAAGAAAAATGGATCATGGCCGTTTCTCTTATTGAATCGGTTATGAAAAAAGTTGGAAAAGAATACAAAATTATAGCTGAGATAAAAGGAAGCGAATTTGACGGTGTCTTGGCACAGCACCCGTTCATTGACAGGGAAAGCAAAGTGGTCCTGGCTAATTACGTCTCCCGCGAAGAGGGTACAGGTTGCGTTCACACAGCCCCGGGGCACGGTCAAGAAGATTATTTCTCCGGAAAAAAATATAATCTCGGCATGGTAATGCCGGTTAATGAAAAAGGCTGCTTCGATGATACGTGTGGGGAATTTAGCGGACTAAATGTATTCAAAGCAAATCCCAAGATCATAGAAGCGATGAAAAAAAATGGCAGTTGCGTTTTTACCGAAGATATTTCTCATTCTTATCCGCATTGCTGGAGGTGCAAGAAGGCTATTATTTTCAGAGCCACGTATCAATGGTTCATGAACGTAGACCACAAGGATTTGAGAAAGAAAATACTCAAAGGCATACAAAAGAAAGTGAAATGGTATCCAGCCGCCGGTGAAGGCAGAATTTCTACAATGGTTGAAAATAGGCCTGATTGGTGTCTTTCGCGTCAGAGATATTGGGGAGTTCCGATACCGGCATTTTACTGCAAGGCTTGCGGCCGTACGATTTTAGAGCCCAAGTTAATAGATCGCGTAGCAGCGTTGACTCAAAAACACGGTGTTGACGTATGGTTTTCTAAAAAAGCAAAGGATATTCTTCCAAAGAATTTCAAATGTCCCAAGTGTAAAAGTAGCGCCATAGGAAAAGAAAACGATATTTTAGATGTGTGGTTTGAGTCTGGAGTAAGCCATCAGGCAGTTTTGAAGACAAATGCGCTACTTGATTATCCATGTCAGCTTTATCTTGAGGGTTCCGATCAACACAGAGGCTGGTTTCAATCTGCAATCATTACTGCGGTTGCAATAGACGATGAGCCGCCTTACGAATCGGTTCTTACGCACGGTTTCACGGTAGACGGACAGGGCAAGAAGATGTCAAAATCTTTGGGGAATGTTATTGCACCTCAAGAGATTATGAAAAAGTACGGTGCAGATATACTCAGACTTTGGGTAGCATCCAGCAATTATTCAGATGACGTCAGAATATCCGAAGAAATTATCAAAAGGCAGGCAGATGCTTATAGAAAGATAAGAAACACGTTTCGTTATCTTCTGAGCAATCTTTATGATTTTGATCCAGTCAAGGATCTAGTAACTATTAAGAAGATAGAGGAAATTGATCGCTGGATGCTTTCGCGACTTGGTCATATTTTGAAAGAAGTACAACAATACTATGACAATTATTTATTTCATAAGGCTTACAGATTGATTTATAACTTCTGCGTATACGAGGTATCGTCTTTGTATCTTGATATATCGAAAGACAGAATGTATACGTTTAAAAAGGATTCACCCGCTAGACGCTCAGGTCAGACGGTTACGTATGAGATCTTAAACTGTCTAGTAAAGGTAATTGCCCCGATCCTTTCATTTACTTCAGAAGAGGTATGGCAGAATAGCGTCTTTTCAAAGAAATGCAAAAGTGTTCACTTTGCCGATTGGCCTGTTAACGATGCCATTCTCAAGAAATGGATAGACCCGGAATTAGACAAGAAATGGCAGGAACTGTGCTCTGTTCGCGAACCGGTTCTAAAGGCTCTTGAATCTTCTCGAATGAAAGGGGATATAGGAGGTTCTCTAGAAGCGAGGGTAGTGTTAAGTACAAATAACAAAAATTTGAACAAGCTTCTTAAGGATAACATAAGTGTGCTTGCCATGTTGTTTATTGTATCACAAGTTGAGGTGACGGATAAGGCGCCAAGTGGTGCAATTGAAATAGATGGCATTTCTGTTTTTGTTGCTAAGGCAGATGGTGAAAAATGCAAAAGATGCTGGCAATATAGTAAATCGGTGGGAACAATAAAAGAACACCCTGAAATTTGCAAAAAGTGTTTTCATAATATATAATTACATACAAGCAGTCTTCGCGAATTGACAACCGAAAAGGAGATATATGAAACCAAAGAAAATGCTAAAAAAAGAGATGATGAAGTACAAAAATCTTTTATTGATCGAAAAAAGAAAAATGCTAGAGGAATTTTTCCACCTAAAGAAAGATGTTTTAAATACAAATGAATCTCAAAAAGAGGCCTCAGGAGACCTTTCGGGATACAGCTATCACCTTGCTGATATGGCAAGCGATCAATATGAAAGGGACTTTATGTTGCGCCTTGCCTCCGACGAAAGAGAGAAGGTCTACGCAATCGATGAAGCACTTAGAAGAATAGAAGACAAATCCTACGGGAACTGCCTTAAGTGTTCGAAAGCAATAATCAAGAAACGGCTAAAGGCTGTACCCCAGACGCCCTATTGCCTTAAGTGTGCCAGAGAAATTGAAGCGGAAACGAGAAAATAATTGATTGCGGTTCTTTCCCTTGCCATAGTACTAATTGACCAGCTGACAAAAATTCTTGTATTAAAAAATTCTGATAAATTACCCTTAGACATTATAAAGGGTTTGTTTTCGATAGCTCTTGTGCGGAACAAGGGTGCTGCATTCGGAATTCTTCAAAATCAGAAGCTTTTTTTTATTATCATTGCCGTTATCGCTATAGTGGCCATTGTTTGGGTAGAAGTATCGGCAATGCAGCGTAACCTGAGAAAAAAAGCACCCTATGAAATAGCTATGTTATTTCGAATTTCCCTGGCGCTCATCCTAGGTGGAGCTATAGGTAATCTTATTGACCGGATCAGGTTCGGGTACGTTGTAGATTTTCTTGATTTTAAGGTCTGGCCGGTATTCAATATTGCCGATTCAGCAATTACAATAGGCGCAGTGCTATTACTAATTTATTTGTTTTTACAGAAAAAAGATAAAAAAGAATAGTGCATCCAATCCTTTTTAAAATAGGTCCGATTACGATATTCACATATGGCGCAACAATCGCTGTGTCGTTTCTTGTATGCTCATTTCTTATCTGGAGGAATGCTCCACTAGTCGGTATATCAAGAAAAAAGATGCTTGATTTTGCAATAGTAATATTGATTTCTGGAATAATCGGCGCAAGATTTCTGCATGTTGTGTTGAATCTTGATTATTATAAGGGCAACCTGTTTGAGATTTTTTTAATTACTAGAGGTGGGTTAGCCTTTCAGGGTGCAATTATATTTTCTTTTGTCTCGGGAATAATATTTTCGAAGATAAACTCCATTCCCATTTGGCAGGCGGGTGATCTCATTGCGCCGTATGCAGCCCTTGGCCAGGCAATAGGCCGCATTGGTTGTTATCTAAACGGATGCTGTTACGGCAAGGGGATTCTAGTGCCGCAGTTCGGTGTAATCTTTCCCGGAGACAATATTACGAGATTACCTGTTCAACTATACGCTGCACTTGTTTTACTTTTCATCTACTGCATTCTGCGGTTTATGCTGGAAAAAAGAATATTTCGAGATTCGCTTATACTTCTTTATTTTATGATGTTTTCTTTTCAGAGATTTTTTCTTGATTTTTTACGTGCAGATTTAAAAGTTTCTTACTTTAGTCTGACAGTGTCGCAGAATATAAGCATTGTCGTATTTTTCTTATCCCTAGCGGTTTTTACTTGGAAGAGATTTAATGGTGGCCATGCAAAGATATAACATTTCCGTTGATAAGAAAAGGGCAGGCAAGAGACTCGATGTATTTCTTGTCGATAAGTTTAAGGAGAGAATGTCGCGTACGTTCATAAAAAGGCTTATAGACAAGGGCAGGGTCTTAGTGAATGAAAAAGCTGTTAAGGTTCACTATTTGGTGAATGACGGTGACAGGATAGTAGTGGATATCCCTGACCCAGAGCCAGTAAATATTAAGCCAGAAAAAATTGATCTTGACATACTGTACGAAGACGCGGATATTATAGTAGTGAACAAGCCAGTAGGGCTCGTTGTTCATCCCGGGGCTGGCAACCCAAATGGAACGCTTGTTAATGGGCTTCTTTATCACTGCAAAGGGCTTTCTGGCATAGGGGGAGTTTTAAGGCCCGGTATAGTTCATCGGCTGGATAAAGATACATCGGGGATAATTGTTGCTGCAAAAAATGATATTTCACACCGTTTTCTTTCCGAGCAGTTTAAGAATCGAACTATAAAAAGGGTATATATTGCGCTTGTAAAGGGTGATGTCCAGCTTGACAACGGCATAGTGGAGCTTCCTCTTGGTAGGCACTCTCAAGACAGAAAGAAAATAGGCATACAATTTGCAGATGGAAAGGAAGCCGCCACACATTACAGAGTTCTTGGGCGATTCGAAGGATTTACTATGCTGGAGCTAAAGCTTGAAACCGGCAGGACTCATCAGATACGGGTTCATATGGCTCATATAGGCCACCCTTTGGTAGGAGACAAGCTTTACGGTTCAGCGAAGGGGCTTTCAAGGCAGGCTCTTCACGCTAAGATGCTTGGGTTTGTTCATCCTCAGACGAAACAATTTATGGAATTTGATAGCGAAATACCTGCTGACATGCAGGGATTGTTTAAGAAAAAAAAAGTGTAAAGGAATTGTCATGGACGTAGAAATAAATCCTATAGACAAAATTGTCGGCGAAGCCAAAATGCCCGGTGATAAATCCATATCGCATCGCTTGGTAATGATAGGTTCTATAGCAAAGGCAAAGACGGTCGCAAAAAATTTTCTTTCAGGCGATGACTGCTTGCGGACCGTAGAGGCTTTTAAAAAGATGGGCGTTGAAATAAAGATTGCCGGCGACAAGCTTACAATTAAAGGCGTAGGCTTTAATGGCTTAGAGAAGCCCGACACAGAACTTTATTTAGGGAATTCTGGAACATCCATGCGTCTTTTAGCAGGAATTTTGGCAGGGCAGAATTTTGAAACAGTTTTAACCGGTGATGAATCACTGACAAAAAGACCAATGAAAAGGATTATCGAACCGCTTAAAAAGATGGGAGCGGAGCTTTCCTCTATAAAGAATGACGGTTGCCCACCGCTAAAGATGAAAGGTTCTAGGTTAAAAGGCATAGCCTATAAGATGCCTATCGCCAGCGCTCAGGTCAAGTCATGTATTTTACTTGCCGGGCTTTACGCAAATGGAAAAACTTCAGTAGAAGAGCCGTTTCAGTCTAGGGATCATACCGAGAGGATGCTGAAATTGTTCGGTGCCAAAATCGAATCAAGAAATAGAATAACACAGGTTTTGCCAGGACAACCGCTTCTTGGAAAAGAAATTATTATTCCTGGTGATATATCAAGCGCTGTTTTTTTTATAGTTCTTGGGCTTATTCTTCCAGGTTCAAAAATTAAAATTGTAGATGTAGGCATTAACCCTACGCGGAGTGCGATAATAGAAGTGCTTAAGAGAATGGGTGCTGACATTAGAATCGATAGGAGAACCGATGCATTTGAGCCGATGTGTGATTTAACCGTTTCTTCATCATCTTTAAAGTCCACCATAGTAATAGAGGAAGAGGTTCCGCAGATTATTGATGAAATTCCTGCACTTTGTGTTGCAGCAGCTTATGCAGACGGTGTAACCGAAATCAGAGGCGCTGGAGAGCTTCGTGTCAAAGAAACCGATAGAATCTCATCTATGCTGGAAAACTTAAGACAACTCGGCGTTTCCATATCGGTAAAGGGTATTACTATATTAGTAGAAGGAAAGCGCAAAAGAATTTCTCCAGCAAAAAAAGCTACCGGTGAAGTTATTCTCAATAGTTTCGGCGATCACAGGACTGCGATGGCTATGTGCGTGGCAGCTGCCTCTTCAGATTCTATCTGTAAGATAAAGGATGTAGCATGTATCAATACCTCGTTTCCAGACTTTTTCGATGTTTTTAATTACCTGAAGAAATAGGCTTTGCATGCGGTTGCACTAACACACCATTCATCATCGACAAGTAAGCAACTTAGAAGCCTGAAAAACAATTTGACAAACATATGATATTTTGATATCATCTTAACATTATACTTGTAAAAAATTGAGGATGGTTATGGATCTTAAGAGAGTACGCGAGCTTATAAAAAAAGCGGTTAATTTTGTTCTGGGTATGTTTTCAAACGATATGGGCATAGACCTTGGAACTGCATCCACTCTTGTATTCCTAAACAATCGGGGAATTGTTTTATGTGAGCCGTCTGTTGTAGCGATTCAGACTGGCACCTCAAAGGTTCTGGCTGTCGGTGAAGAGGCAAAGCGCATGCTTGGACGAACGCCCGGGAGTATTACGGCGATTCGGCCAATGAGAAACGGTGTCATAGCAGATTTCGAAATCACCGAGGCAATGCTAAGATATTTTATAAAAAAGGTTCATAATTCAAGACGGCTCGTAAGGCCCAGGATGGTAATTGCTATACCTTCGGGAATAACAGAAGTTGAAAAGAGGGCTGTGAAAGATTCTGCGCTTCAGGCTGGCGCCAGAGAAGTTTTTATGATTGAAGAACCCATAGCCGCTGCTATTGGAGTCGGACTTCCTATTCAGGAGCCACATGGCAACATGGTCATAGATATAGGCGGCGGCACCACAGAGATGGCTGTTGTATCTTTAGCCGGTGTAGTTTTTTCAAAGTCTATTCGTACTGCTGGTGACGAAATGGACGAGTCGATTATAAATTACCTTAAAAAAACCTATAACCTCATGGTCGGGGAGAGGACTGCAGAAGAAATTAAGATCAAAATAGGGTCGGCTTATCCGCTTGAACAGGAGACCACCATGGAGGTAAAGGGAAGAGACTTGGTATCTGGTCTTCCTAAAATGATTACTATTTCCAGCGAAGAGGTGCGAGAATCAATGGCCGAGCCCATAGCCCAGATCGTTGAGACAGTGCGGCTTACATTGGAACGTACGCCTCCGGAGCTTTCTGCCGATTTAATTGAAAGAGGACTTGTGCTTGCTGGCGGCGGTTCATTGCTAAGGGGCTTGGATAAGTTGATTTCTGAAGAAACAGGACTTCCAGTGCATGTAGCAGAAGATCCGCTTACAGCTGTTGCGTTAGGAACTGGCAAGGTTCTAAGCGAAATAAAATATCTGAAAAGATTACTAGTTAAGCCGAGGATCGAAAGGTAGCTCTGCCCACCCAATGTGCAAAGAATAAAAAAAAGATACATACTTTCCTTATTAATCATCGTAGCTGTTGTTGTCTTAAAGCCTACATTATTTATATCTGCTAAAACATTTCTCTTTGAAACTTTTTCATTACCATTCCGGCTTGTAAATAGAGTTGGGGCTAGGTTAAAAAGAAGATCATCTTACCTACGTGAGAACTCTGTCCTTAAAGAGAGGGCAGCTGTGCTCGCTCTCGAGCTCTCCAAAACCTCTGAGATAATTCAAGAAAATCAACGCCTCAAAGCGCTTCTCAACTTCAAAGAAAATGCACCGTATAAATCAATCACTGCCGAGGTCATCAGAAGAAGTCCATCGGCTTGGTCTGAATCTGTCCTGATCAATAAAGGCAGAAAGCATGGGATAAAGAAACGAATGTCTGTTTGCACACCTAGTGGTTTGGTAGGGAGCGTTGTTGAGGTAGGACCGTTTACGAGCAAGGTAATGCTTGTCACTGATTCCAATTCAAGAGTCGGTGTTATCATTAAAGATATTCGTAACGCAGCGATTCTTGTAGGTTCAGGCAGGGCGCAGTGTAAGGTTATTTACCTACCAATGGATAGCGATATAAAAATAGGGGAGGAAGTTCTTACCTCTGGTTACGGCGGATTATTTCCAAAGGGACTTGCGATCGGCAAAGTAGAAGAGGTAGGTACAGACAAGATTGCGTTTTACAAATATGCTTTTGTAAAACCAAATCAAGATATGAATTCTATCGAAGAGGTTCTATGTAT
>JABMRN010000211.1 GCA_013202515.1 Candidatus Omnitrophota bacterium
ATTCTAGGAAGTATTGCAGTAATCTCAGGTCTAATCTTATTAATAGCTTGGCGAAGCGATGTTTTGTTCTTACTCAAATGCAGCTTTCCGTTTTTTCTTATTATTGGCGGGATACTAGCAGTTGTTGCAGGAGTAAGCGAAACTATAGATACGCTGAAGGCAAAAAAGCAAAATTAACCCCAAAAGTAACCCCACAACTAATAGTGTACTTTCCTACTAGAAATACCACATGTAGTATTTTTATATTGACATATTTTGATATAGTATGCTATACTTCATTTGAAAAAAAATAATATATTTACTTATTAACTTGAGGAGAAATAATGAAGCAATCTAATGAAATCAAATTAACGGAGAATTCCAAAAGGGTTTTGAAAAAAAGATATCTTGCCAAGAACGATAAGGGCGAGGTGACAGAGACCCCAGTGGATTTATTTAGGCGTGTGGCACATAATATAGCAAAGGCCGATAAACTTTATGATAAAAAGTTAGATATAAAAATTATAGAAGATGAATTTTATAATTTGATGTCAAATCTTGAGTTTCTTCCGAATTCTCCCACCCTGATGAATGCGGGAAGAGAGCTTCAGCAGTTGTCAGCCTGTTTTGTTCTGCCCATTGAAGATTCCATGGATTCTATTTTCGAAACAGTAAAAGATATGGCTATGATTCAAAAAAGCGGAGGGGGTACAGGCTTCAGCTTTTCTAGGTTAAGAGCGAAAAACTCTATGGTTAAGACTACAGGTGGCGTAGCAAGCGGACCAGTATCGTTTTTAAAGGTTTTCAATGCTGCTACAGAGGCCATTAAACAGGGCGGTACAAGGCGTGGCGCAAACATGGGCATATTGCGCATAGATCATCCTGATGTCCTGGATTTTATCAAATGCAAAGAGAATGATAAGGACATAACGAATTTCAATATATCACTTGCTATGACAGATGAATTTGTAAAGAGATTGATTGCAGGAGAAGATTACGACTTAATAGACCCCCATACAAAAGAACCTGTTGGAAAGCTCAATGCAAAAGAAGTATACGATCTTATTATAAAGATGGCATGGAAAAATGGAGAACCCGGAGTTATATTTTTGGATAGGATGAATGAATATAACCCGACTCCGGATCTCGGAGAGTATGAATCGACTAATCCTTGCGGCGAACAAATCCTTCTTCCTTATGAGAGCTGCAATCTTGGTTCAATAAACCTTTCAAAAATGATCAATGAAGAAAGTAAAGAAGTGGACTGGGATAAACTTGCTCATGTGGTTAAGCTTTCTGTCCACTTTTTGGATAATGTTATAGACATGAATAGATATCCACTCAAAAAGATAGAACGCATCACTAAAGGCAACAGAAAAATTGGCCTTGGCGTCATGGGATTCGCGGATATGCTGCTTAAGTTGGGCATAAGATATAATTCCGAGGAAGGTATCTCGAAGGGCGAAGAAGTAATGAAATTTATACATAAGAAGGCCAAAGAGGCCTCGCGTGCCCTTGCCAAGAAAAGAGGGGCATTTCCTAATTTTGACAAAAGCATATATAAAAAGAAAAATGAAAGCCCTTTAAGAAACGCAACTTTGACGACTATAGCTCCGACTGGATCTTTGAGTATAATAGCAGGTTGTTCAAGCGGAATAGAGCCCCTTTTTGCAATTTCATATGTAAGAAAGATTCTTGACAATGAAAGGATGTGCGAAGTTCACCCCTATTTTAGGGAAGTTGCTGTTATGAGGGGTTTCTTTGCACCTGAGCTTATGAAGCTTATTGCCGACAAGGGCTCAATTAGTGAGATGGATGAGATACCCAAGGATGTAAAAGAGTTATTTGTTACCTCCCATGATATTTTGGCGACATGGCATATAAAAATGCAAGGCGTCTTTCAGAAATCCACCGATAATGCTGTAAGTAAAACCGTGAACTTCCCACATGATGCTAAAGTAGAAGATGTAAAAAACGTCTATGACCTGGCTTATA
This sequence comes from Candidatus Omnitrophota bacterium, assembly GCA_013202515.1. Classification (GTDB taxonomy): domain Bacteria; phylum Omnitrophota; class Gorgyraeia; order JABMRN01; family JABMRN01; genus JABMRN01. The sequence goes on from JABMRN010000211.1 coordinate 1,975, forward strand.
AACTTGGCTGTAAGGGTGTTACTATCTACAGGGATAACTCG
>JABMRN010000212.1 GCA_013202515.1 Candidatus Omnitrophota bacterium
AGCAGGCCTTAAACGCAAATCTTCCGAAAGACATTTCTGTTTTAAACTGTTCGAAACAAGCTGATAAATTCAATGCCCAATTTCATGCGAAAAGTAAGCTCTATAGGTATGTCATCTGGAATGACAGAGAAAGATCCCCCTTAAACAGTAGATTTTCGTTCCATTTTTCCCAAAAACTTGATCTAGCTCCAATGAAAAAGGCGGCAATATTCCTTTTGGGTAGACAGGATTTTTCTTCGTTCAAGGGCTCGAAAGGCATTACCAAAAGCCAGACCAGGACCATCAAGAAGATTCAAGTTAAGAAAAAGAATCATTTCATTATTGTTGATATTGAGGGAGACGGTTTTTTGTATAATATGGTACGAAACATCGTTGGAACCCTCCTTGATGTGGGAAGGGGAAAGCTTAAACCGAAGGATGTGGAGAGGATTCTGTCTCTCTGCGACCGAACCAAGGCAGGCCCCACAGCCCCCGCCCGCGGCCTCACTCTCCTAAAAGTCAAATACTAATACTGTTCCTTTTACGCTTTGCTATTTGGCATTTGATTTTTTACATGCTATACTTATATCATGAAATTTTATCATAGAAGTATCCTCATATATATATGTCTTCTGGCCTTTCTATCAGCCTCACCACTTTGGGCTGAGAATGAGGATACATTTACGCTTCAGGAAAAAATCAAGATCTATAGACAGATTCTTACCCGTGAAAAAGACCCCAAAACACTTGCCGAGACGCATTTTAAAATAGCTGAACTATTGGAAAAACTAGACAGAGACACCGAGGCAACGGCCGAATACCTCAAGATTATTCTTAACTATCCCGAGTCAGCCGATTTTACGAAAAAGGCGGAAGACAGATTGTCGTATCTATACAGCGGATTCCGCGATACCGAATCCAAGATACTGGAAGGAGAGACAGCACCGGAAGAATCAAAGGACCCCGTAATCTTTTTTACCTACATAAAAAGCCTGTATGAAACCTATGGGGAGAAGGGCAATTACGAGAAGGCAGTATACCTGCTTAATAAACTTATAAAGATGCACCCTACAAATCAGGAATACTACCTTGATCTTGGGAACATCTATCTTCACGGTTACAATGATGCCGATACCGCCTTGGCGAATTTTAGAAAAACAGAAGAATTAAATCCCGAACATCCATCAGTTTATACCGATATCGCAGTTGCCTATGAGAAAAAAGGCGATAACGAAAAGGCTATTGAATTTTATAGAAAGGCCATTGAAAACGCACCTTTAAATGCCCACTCCCTCTACGGGCTTTCTAGAATGCAGGCTTTAAAGCTTGCTGCCGAAAAGAAGCTTGTTAAGGATTGGTTTTTTATAGGCCCCTTTGATAATTCAGACAAGAAGGCGCTTGAGACGAGATTTGCCCCTGAGAAGGAAATAAATGTAAAGAAAAAATATAATGGCTTAAAAGGAACGTCTATCAGCTGGTTCAGGCCCTTTTCTTATGACGATTCCGGATACGTGGACTTGAATCAGATTTTAAAGCCCAATGATAATGCCGCGGTGTACGCACTTACATACGCATATGCCAGACAACCTAGAGACCTTCAGATAAGACTGGGCTCCGATGATCCTATTGCGGTATGGGTGAATGACAAGCTTGTTTTTAAGAAAGCCGTTAAAAGGCCGGCCGCGTTTGACAAGGATGTCATTAGTGTAAAGTTCAAGAAGGGGTGGAATAAAATTCTTCTAAAGGCTACAGAAGACTATGGCAGCTGGGGTTTTTATTTTAGGGTTACGGATTTAAACGGGAATACCCCAGGTGATGTTGTTTTTGATTGCCAGAAGGATGACGCAAGACTAAAAAAAATCTATGCACGTCTAAAGAAAGAGAAGGGAATCAAAATAGCAAGGATTACCATTTTTTACGGATTTGCGCTTTTGGTCTTACTTTCAGGAATATATTTACTTCTCTTTAATATTTACAATAAAATAAAAATCAGGCAAATGAAAGAAGATTTTATTTCAAGTGTCTCTCACGAACTTAAGACTCCGCTTGCTGCCATTAAGATGTTTACAGAGACTCTCCAGATGGGCAGGGTGAAGAGTGAAGAAGGGATAAGGGAATATTATTCCACCATAGTACGCGAGACAGACCGTCTCACACGCTTTATCAACAAGATTCTGGATTTTCAAAAAATAGAGAAGGGAAAGAAGATCTATTCTTTTGATAGTGTGGATATCAAGAATCTCCTTAGGGAGGCAGTCGATATTTACAAGGACCAGGTTCAGGATCAGGATCTTGTCGTGAAGGAAGAATACAGCGATAATCTGCCTAAGATTGAAATCGACGAAGATGCGATGTTTCAGGTTATTTTAAACCTGTTAACAAATGCCTATAAGTATTCAAAAGAAGAAAAATATATCAAAGTTATAGCCGAGGCCAAAGACTCTTTCGTATACATAAGCGTAGAGGATAGGGGAATGGGAATATCCAAGGATAAAATAACAAAAATTTTCGATAAATTTTATCGTATCGACCGGGATGTGGCCAGGGATATAAAAGGAAGCGGTATCGGCCTTGCCTTTGTTAAAAGCGTGGTCGAGGCCCATGGCGGAAAGATAGCGGCTAGTAGCCAGCTAAATAAAGGAAGTAAGTTTACGGTAGCTTTACCTGTAAAAAAGGAGGAGTAAAATGGCGAAAAAGATTCTCGTTATCGAAGATGAAAAACCTATATTAAAAGGACTTATGGATAACTTGAAGGCTGAAGGCTTCGAGGTTATAGGCAAGGGCCTCGGTAAAGAAGGGCTTGATGCGGCCCTTAACGAGGAAGTGGATCTTGTAATTTTAGATCTTATGCTGCCTGATATGAGCGGCCTTGATGTCTGCAAGCAGATAAAGAAAAAAAAGATAGTCTTACCTATAGTAATGCTTACTGCCAAAAGTAAAGAGGCAGACAAAATACTCGGACTTGAATTGGGCGCCGATGATTACATAGTAAAACCCTTCAGCATAAATGAGGTACTGGCACGAATCAAGGCAGTTCTAAGGAGGGTTACGATTCACGCCAAGGCAAAAAAGGAAAAGCTAGAAC
>JABMRN010000013.1 GCA_013202515.1 Candidatus Omnitrophota bacterium
GTCTTCTCAAACTCCCTGATTCCTTCGGCTCTCTTCTTAACATCTCCGCCCCTTTCGATCAAAGTTGTATTAAATCCTGCTCTTTGAAGCACAAAGGCACAAAAGAATCCAGCCGGACCGCTTCCGACAACAGCCACCTTCTCTGTCCTTTTCCGATACGGGATATTCAAAGGCGGTGATATAGCGGGAACAGCCCCTTTGATCTTTTTTGATGAAACTGAAACCAGAACCTGCCAATAGATATCAGCTTTCTTTCTCGCATCAAGGCTCTTTCTTTCAATCTGGAATAAAAACTCTTTTATCTTTAATTTTTTTTCGATTCTTTCCCTAAGTTGATCCTCTGTGTAATCAGTAGGCAGCTTTAATGAAATTTCTCTGTATCCCATTTTAGTGTGATTTTTCCTTTCCGCTAAGTAGCGGGTAAAGAGCAGTTTCTGTACTGTTTGCGGATTTCCCCGTTATAAGTTGTAAAAAATAAGATATAAGCGGGGAACGGTGTCCCTACATACTGTTTGTTGTCGGACAATATTATACTATTGGGGCGCTTCACTCTCAAGGTATTTCTGATGGGGTGAGGTCCTTCGACGGGGCATTTACAAGAGAAAGACACGCTAAAACGCGTGCCTTTCTCTATTGTATTCTCTTTAAGATTACGCGGACATTAATTGCTTTATAATGCCTTCGTATTCCTTTCGTGAATCATACGGCTTTATAGGGTGGGAGAAAGTATTATGAGTTAAACATTATGCAGATCCAGAGATATACGTTATGCCAATAAGGTAGTAGCGAATTGTTTTACTCCATGGTTCTGTTGGCACAAAGGATAGGGCATAGTTTATTAGGAAAGCAACATTATCTCTTGCAAGTTCTTCTATATAGGAATCTGGATCTTCAGCTCCATGTGTTTTTAGGAAGAAATGAAGTAGTCTATAAGTAGGGCTTGCTTCTTTCAGCTTTATGTCATCATCGGTAATATCTCTTGCTGCAAGCAGCATTCCATAGAGACTGAATCTTAGCCTCCATCTGATTTTGCTGTCTAGTCGGTCATTATATTTAACATCTAAGGCATTTGTATCGACTCTCATAAATCTTACACCCGGTGCTTCACTCCTTAATCTTTCTATATCTTCTGGGCTTAAGTTACTTGAGACTTGCACAATTGTTTTTTCCGGAGGGTGTTCAACTCTTCTTAAGGTTATTAAAATGTCATCTACATTTTTTGTATTGCACTTTTCAAGATTACATATATCTCCTGTTGCAATATATCTGCCATTTAACAGGCGTCCCAGTACATCTTTTTCATAAGCGCCCTGTTCAAAAATATCCTCGTCTACAATTACCCTTGTTTTGCCTTGAGGAAGCTTTTTGATAAGTCCTCGATGTGCTCTTTCAGCTAGTGGTAGAATTTCGCCTATTGCACGGGCGGCGTCTGGAGCTGTCACCGGCTCAAACTTAACGCGCGTTAGTAAATATTCGCTGGGTTTTATAAACATTCGTTGGGAACTTGGCAAATCTTCATCTTTCGTAAAACTTGTTGAACAATTAGTTGCATAGAGACCAATGCGGTTCAGCATTTCCCGTTTTAATGAAAATAGAGTATCTGTAGCATAGATATATGTCCCTGGATGTGAAAACGGAAGCGTTGCATCGAAAAATATAAAATGGGCTGATATAGCTTGCGAAGGAATTCCAGAAAATCCAGGATGCTTTAATATTATCAAGTCAATAGTGCTTTTTAGAGACATGAGAGCAGGTGAAGGATTCAGATAATCGTCATAATGGAAATGTAAAGTTATTAATCTTTCGCCTTTTTTATCAGTCAGCTCTATTGCGTAATGATTGCCTTTTTCAGCGTCTTCTTTAAAGGATATCTCAACAAGCCCATCTTCTCTTCTATCTATGATGAGCCTATCATCCGCAGAGGCAATTTGAAAACCCAAGGCATCTGTGAAAATAGTGAGATAAACTGAAATTATCATTTCAAGTTTCATATCCACGCATATGTCCACAAGATGTACGTCAGTAACTGTTTCAATTGTATTTACAATATCGTCAACGGTTTCAACGTCAATTCTGGGCGCGGGGTACATAACATGCTTTATTCCTCTGTCGCTTAAATGGTCCCAGACTTTTTCTTGGGTTAAATCCCTGTGGGTCGTGGATTGGTTTTGCCATTTATCCACGTAATCTACAATCGATTCGGCACTTGCCTCTGCTACTCCTGTTTCGCCTTTAGGGAGCTTTTTGACGAGCCCTAGATGTGCTCTTTTAGATACCGGCAATATTTCGGTTATTTCTGTATTAGTAGCCTTGTTTTCCTGAGTATCCTGTCTCAATAATGCAGCGACTGCCCCTTGATCTTTATCAGATTCGGCTGACTCTAACTTTTCCCACACCCCCATCTTCTCAAGGGCCCATTGCGCTGAATCAGCTATCTCCCTCTCGGCCTGGGTTCCGCCTCTTTTACCCGCTACTCCATACATGCCTCTAACTATAGGATTTTCTAAGATACCAACCTCATCCCCAACATATCCGTATATATAGCCTAATGATTCGGCAGCTGCGTCTCTTACGGCTTTTCCCTCATTTTCGTCTCGTAATACTTCCCATAATTCTTCCTTAGCGGCCTTTTCACCCAGCCTACCCAACGCTAAAATCGCTATCATGCGCGTATCCTGGGCATCGCTAAATATGTTTTTTGTATCGGCTTTCAGTTGCTCATCAAGCACTATGTCTTTTAACAAATTGCCTTTGCCTTCTTTTGCAAGGCTTTCGAGCAGATACCCCTTATACACAACATTCGTAAATGCCCTTTCGGACGCCGTTTCAAGAATGGCGATTCTATAAGGTAATCTTCCTTTGCTTCGACGGACGTTGCCTCGGGCCTCAATGTCTATCAAATCGCCTTCTTTAATATTCAATAATAATCTGCCTTGCTCTATTTTTATATCACGGGATAGCGTATACACAATTTCTGTTATATCGGCTTTAAAACCCGATTCTTCAAATTGCCTCATGACAACATAACTTAATGCCCTTACGTATTTTACAATCTGGCATTGTACATGCAATCGGAAATGTTCTCTATATCTTTCGTCCAACATATGCTCCTGTTCAAACAACCAGTGCAGCATTTCTTCCTTGGAAGTGAGTATTCCGCCGCCGTTTTCAAGCTCGCCTCTAAAATAAAACATGAGCGCTGATGTGAGAGTCGGCTCCAGGCCTTTTATAACTGCATTATTCGCGCCTTCAACTATCAGTATGCATCTGCCTTCTCTCTTAAGTCTTTTTACCTGCTCTACTTTCGTAAATACGTTTGATACTGCTGCCAGAATGCGTATTGCCGCCTCTTCATACAGCAATTCATTTACATCCATACCCACAACACTCTCAGGTATAACACCCTCTTCTTTTAATGTCCCAATAATATTTTTCTCTTCGTCTTTCGAAATGTTTCCGCTTTCTAACTTCTCTTTAACAGCCCTGAATTTTCCTTGATCAGCCTCGCTCTGTTTTGATAAATAAATTAGCAACGCCTTTGGCGAAAGCCACGCTTTATTGACTTCGTTAAGATCTATATAATCAAATATATTTACACTATCCGGGTCTTCGGTCCTTTCTATGGCTTTGCGCAATATTTTCAGAGCTTCTTTAGGAAGGCCTTTTTTGCTGTACACGCTGCAATTAACATTACTTATGCCCATAAACCTAACAAGGCCCTCATATAATTTTGCAACCCTGCTATCGATAAATGACATAAATATACCGCTTCCCACGTCGCCAAATCCCTGTATTATGATAGGTATCTCCTTTTGCAAATCAACCCCTGTTTGCTCTTTAATATGCTCACGAAATCTCTTATTTCTTAGAATAGCTAAAAGTCCGTTTACCGCGCCAAGGCTCGTGACATACCAGTTGAGGTGGCTGAAACTGCCGTATTCTCTAGGCGCGCTTGTCGTTGTTCTGCAGGGCACTAATTTAAAATCATCTCTTGTGGTTTCATTATTCCACAGATCGGCTATTTCTTCTGTCGCCTTCAAAACATACCCCATCTTATTATCTACGTCTCTTACCCTATCCGGGCCGGAAAGATTTGTATAACCCAGGACCCTGGCTACGACCATCGCTTTTGTGTATTCTTCAAAAATCTCCCTTTCAGTTTCAAGACTAATATCGCCGGCTATTCTCCTATGTTGATCAAGCCTGTCCCCGCCTTTTCCCATTACAAGCCCCAACCTGAAGAGTTCCAGATCAGCATATAAAGTACTTACGGATATAAAGGCATCGCCTTGAGCAGCATGAATCCCCTTTCTTCCACTAAAAAATACCTGCCATAAGGGATTTTTCCATGCCATGGCCTCAGCCAATCGCACCCCTTCATAAAGTATGCCGTCTCTTATTCTTTCATCGGTTATTTTTTCTCTGCCAGTAACATAAAGACGCAACGGCAATACGCCTTCATACTCTTCTATGCCGGGATAATCCTTCAGCAATTTTCCGTCAAAAACTACGATCGGAAGTACGCTGTGTTTGTGTATAAACGGCAGGAATGCGGATGTGCCGCGAACAAATTTTTTGATATCTCCCTTTTCTTTTATATCAGGTTTTTTTGGAATTATTTTTTCGAATTCTCCTATCAATTCATCTAGCTTACGGCCGCATTTGAGGATTTCGGAAAATTCCAGGCCAAAACCAGTTTCTCCTCCGCGCTCCAAACCCTCGATTATTTTAGTTATCCTGAAAGCCTGATCTTTATATATCAGTTCCCAGTAAAGCAGTTCTCTGGCAAACGCTCTTGTCCACTCTTCCTTAGATAACCTTGCCGTACGCAAGAGTTTCTTCACTATCTCGTTGGTTAAACTTAACTCGTTATTCCTGAGCCTCTCTACAATCTCCTGGAATATCTCATGCAGGACGAGGAATTTCTCATCCGGGTTAAAGCGTTTATATATTAAAATAGAATTCAATCTTGCTTCTAGATCTATATTGCCTGCAGTGCTTATAATGTCTCCTATGTCTATAAAGGTTTCTTCTGCCGCTCCAACTTCCTTCAATTTGCTTGTGCGTTTGGCTACGCTGAATAAACCTGTTCCTTCTTCTTGACGTACATGTACTTCTAATGCACCGGTTCTGGGAAATTCTGCAACATATGGTCTTGGTTCTTCAGAATATTCATCCACCACCCACCATCTCATATGCCAATTGTCGCCCACGAGAGACGCTCCATAGGCACATGGTATTAACGGTCCAAAATTTAATTCCTGAAGTAGTTCTTGGGAGTTTTCTAGCTGTGCTCTAAGATCTATATCTTTTAACGCTAGACCCTCAGGCGTCAATGCGGTAAGCAAGCTTCTGGTAGCCATCTCGATTCTTTCTGTGTCCCAGTCTCTCAGTCCTAAGATATCTCCTACTGCTATACCGAGATTATGAATAGAATCTATGGGATTAGCTTGCGGGGTAAGAGAGGATTCATAAGCGGTGCTATTAAACAGAAACAGACACACCATGCCTATGGATATTGCTCGTAATATTCTTTTTCTATTCAATAACATATTTTTTAGTTTAGCATAAGATACTATGCTATGTGTCACAGGAATGTAAAAGCAATGTAAAAGAAATGTACTAATATGGGTGTGGTAGGGGGTTTCTTGATGAATTTACGAAGTGGTGAGCTTGTCGAACCATAGGGTTTTTAAATGAGCGCATCCCCTGCTTTCTTGCGA
>JABMRN010000213.1 GCA_013202515.1 Candidatus Omnitrophota bacterium
GCTTAAGATAATGGTATTTGATTTCGGCGGAGGCACCCTTGACGTAACCGTCATGGAAATGTGGGCCGAAGGAGGATTTAAGGTTCTTTCTACGAGCGGTGATACGCATTTAGGCGGAACCGACATGGATAACAAGCTTATAGAATATATTGCGGAACAGTTTAAGAAGGAAAGCAGCCTTGACCTTAGAAACGATAAAATGGCTATGCAGAGACTAAGAGAGGCTGCTGAAAAGGCAAAAGTAGAACTCTCCAGTGCCCTTACAACTGACATAAACCTTCCTTATATAACAGCAGACCAGACTGGACCCAAACACCTTACCATGACTCTCAACAGAGCGAAATTGGAAGAGCTTGTAAGTCCGATTGTGGATAAATGCCAGCATCCATTAGAACAGGCCATAGCCGATGCAAAAGTCAAGCCAGCCGAAATCGATAAGATTATCATGGTTGGTGGTCCGACAAGAATGCCCATAGTTCAAAGTTTTGTTGAAAAATACGCAGGAAAGAAGATAGAAAGAGGCATTGATCCAATGGAATGCGTGGCCATGGGAGCAGCAATACAGGGTGCCATTATAACGGGAGATGCTAAGGATGTTCTACTTTTAGACGTTACGCCTTTATCTCTTGGAATAGAAACACTCGGTGGAATTACTACAAAGCTTATCGAGCGAAATACCACGATTCCGACAAAAAAGAGTCAGACTTTCTCGACAGCTGCCGATAGTCAACCGGCTGTTACAATCCGTGTTCTTCAGGGCGAACGTCAGATGGCAAACGACAATACCGAACTCGGTAGATTTGACCTGGTCGGCATACCCCCTGCACCAAGAGGGGTACCGCAGATAGAGGTTACATTCGATATAGATGCAAACGGCATTGTGCACGTTCATGCCAAGGACGTGGGAACGGGAAAAGAGCAATCAATTAAAATCACTGCTCCAAAAAAGCTTTCAAAGGAAGAGATTGATAAGATGGTTAAGGATGCCGATAAGTTCCAGGAGCAGGATAAAAAGAAGAAGGAAGAAGTTGAGTTAAAAAATACTGCAGATACGCTTGTCTATTCTATTGGGAAAAGCCTTAAGGATTACGGTAATAAGGTCTCCAAGGAAGAAAAAGAAACCATCGAGAAGAAGCTAACAGACCTTAAGGAATCACTCAAGAAAGACAACATGGAAGACATAAAAAAGAAAACAGAAGAACTTCAGAAGGCATCATACAAGCTGGCTGAGGAAGTTTACAAAGATGCACAGAAAAAACAACAGACCAAGCAGGATCCTCAAAAGCCAGAGGACAAAGGACAAGCCAAAGAGGCAAAGAAGGACGAAGATGTTGTTGATGCCGATTATAAGGTAGAAGACGACGGGAAAGAGAAGAAGTAGTGAAACGTGATTATTATGAAGTTTTGGATGTAAAAAAGAACGCAAGCGAATCCGAGATAAAAAGCGCATATCGCAGCCTTGCGATGAAACACCATCCAGACAAGCACAAGGGCGATAAGGTGGCTGAGGAAAAATTTAAGGAAATCTCCGAAGCATATGAGGTATTGAGCGATTCCAATAAGCGTGCGACCTATGATCAGTTTGGTTACGAAGGATTAAAGGGTGCTTTTGGAGGCGGTGGTTTCGGATGGGAGAATTTTACCCACTTTTCAGATCTTGAGGATATTTTCAGCAGCTTCGGAAATTTAGGCGATCTTTTTGGATTTGGTTCTAGAAGTCGGCGAGGGGGTCCACGAAGAGGCGCTGATTTACAATACGAATTAGAGATTACGCTTGAAGAGGCTGTTTTCGGTGTTGAGAAAACAATTAAAGTAGAACGTTCTGAGAGCTGTACTGTTTGCGGTGGTAGTGGTTCCAAACCTGGAACCAAGGAAGAGACTTGCACTGTTTGTAGCGGTAGAGGGCAGATCTCAAGTGTGAGCGGTTTTTTCAGTGTTAGCCGCACTTGTCATAGATGCAATGGCCGCGGAAAAATAATCAAAACCCCATGCACAAAATGTGCAGGAAGGGGAAAAGTCAGAGCCAGCAGAAAAATAAAGGCAAATATTCCAAGGGGAGTCGATAACGGTTCAAGGCTTAGGATTCAGGGAGAAGGAGAAGCAGGAGAAAAGGGTGGATCAAGCGGCGATTTCTACGTTCTCATATATGTTAAAGAGCATTCTGTTTTTAATAGGCATGATGATAACGTATACTGCCAGGTTCCAATTTCTTTCATTACCGCGGTATTCGGTGGTGAAATTAAAATCCCCACCCTTGAAGGAGATATCATGATGAAGGTGCCTGCCGGGACCCAAAGCGGCAGGGTTTTCCGCCTTAAACAAAAAGGTGTTTATTATCTGCAGGGAACAGGAAGAGGTGATGAGCACTGCAGAGTCATTGTTGAGACACCGACGGATTTGAACACAGAACAAAAAAAGAAGCTTAAAGAATTTGCCAAGGCCTGTGGCGAAGAAATTCGACCAAAGACAAAAAGTTTTGTTGAAAAAATGAAAAAGGCATTTAAATAAAGAATAAATATAAGAAAGAGAAGCGATGCCAACTTACGAGTACGAATGCCAAAAATGTAAACACGACTTTGAGGCATTCCAAAGCATAACAGCCAAAGCACTTACCCAATGTCCTAAATGTAAAGGCGAGGTTCACCGCCTTATAAGTAAGGGCGGGGGTATAATTTTTAAAGGTTCGGGTTTTTATCATACTGATTATAAAAATAAGAAGAAGAAAGATTCCTGTCCCGGTGAAAAAAAGAATCCGGGCTGCGACTCTTGTCCGGCAAAGAAAAAAGATTAAAAAAGGGGCGCTATGGCTACGATTAAAGCATTCAGAGGGCTAAGTTATAACCCTGATAAAATAGCCAACCTCGAAAACGTTGTTGCCCCGCCTTATGACGTCATTTCACAAACAATGCAGAATTACTTCTACGAAGTAAATCCGTACAATATAATAAGACTGATTCTCGGAAAAGAAAGCGACGGAGATAATGCTAGAAACAATAAATACACAAGGGCGCACTTTTACCTGGAAGGATGGATTAAAAAAGCAATTTTAATTAAAGATAAGAAACCGTCCGTTTATGTTTATAGACAAACATATCTTCACGAGGGAAAAAAAAGGACACGTACAGGTTTTCTAACGCTTATGAAGATAGAAGACCCACATAAAAGCGGTGTTCTCCCGCATGAATATACATTGAACAAGCCTAAGGTAGACCGCCTGAATCTAATAAAGAAGGTAAATGCAAATCTAAGCCCCATCTTTTCTCTGTATCATGATAGAAAATTCACTATACCAAAATTAATCAGAAAATCTATAAAGAGTGTTCGGCCAATTGCAATGCTTGACTTTGAAGGCGTTAGGCATCAGTTGTGGAGAATTTCCGATAAGAAAACGATCGCAAGGCTCATAAAGCTAATGAAGGGAAAAAAGGTGTTCATCGCTGACGGCCATCACCGCTATGAGGTTGCTTTTACATACAAGCGGATGATGTCTAAAAAAAGAAACGCTGATTATATAATGGTGTATTTTACTAATTTAAGCGACACGAAAAACGTCACCATTCTTTCAACTCACAGGCTCCTTAAGAAAATAGGAACCAAGAAGAAGGCTGATATCCTGAAATTGTTAAAGGGTTCCTTTGAGGTTATGAAATTCAGCAATCTCAAATCTCTCATGAATTCCCTTTCGAGAGATAAGAAGAGGCCCCGTTTCGGTATTTATATGGGGAACAAAAAATTTTATCTTGTTTCGCTTAAAAAAGGAATATCTATTTCTATGGTCATAAAGGGTAATAAATCATCCCAGTGGAAGAAGTTGGATGTTACCGTTCTACACAATCTCATAATGAAAGATTTATTAGACTTGAAATATTCTGAAGAGAATATAAAATACCTTAGGGATCCCCTTGTAGCCTGTAGCCTTGTTGATAAAGGGGAGTACGGTATAGCGTTTTTGCTGAATCCTACAAAGGTTCACCAAGTAAAAGAAGTTGCGGAAAGAGGCAACATGATGCCGCAGAAATCCACATATTTTTATCCGAAACTTCTTACAGGACTTGTAATTAATAGGTTTTGATCTAAAATGTTTGAAGAAATAAGACACGAATTAGAGATTGGCAATGCCGCGGGAGTAAAAGAGCTCGTCGTAAAACTTTTAGAAGAATCCGTTCTGCCCAAAAGGATTCTTGAAGAAGGCCTTGTTTCGGGCATGGATCTTATAGGTGCAAAGTTCCGGAAAAACGAAGTTTTTATTCCAGAGGTTATGATAGCGGCTAAGGCCATGCATGCGGGGCTTGACGTATTGAATCCGCATCTTGCAAAAAGCGGCGTGAAGCCGGCAGGAAGGATTTTGATAGGGACCGTTAAAGGCGATCTTCACGATATCGGAAAGAATATCGTTGGGATGATGTTTAGAGGCGCGGGTTTTGAGGTTGTTGACTGCGGCATAGACGTTTCTCCAAAAAGCTTTGTCGAGGCACTCGAAAAAGAGGCTTTTGATATAGTGGCAATGTCTTCGCTTCTTACCACCTCAATGCCTTTTATGGATGAGACGCTAAAGTTGCTCAAGTCTGAAGGATTAGATCTTAAGGTAAGGACGATGGTTGGGGGTGCGCCCGTTACTCAGGATTTCGCAGAAAGAATAGGTGCAAGCGGCTATGCCAGTGACGCAAGTCAGGCAGTGGATAAAGCAAGAGAACTTTTGGGGATAGTAAGGGTATAATGGCACTATTTAAGAAATCGAAATACACAAAAGTTACAGTCACGAAGAAAAAAGACATACCAAGCGGTCTATGGGTTAAATGTGAGGGATGCGGGGAGCTGGTATACAGGAAGAAGCTCGAGGAAAACCTAAGTGTATGTCCAAAATGTAACTTCCATTTTACCCTTGGGGCAAGAGAAAGAGTTGCATTACTAGCCGATGAGGGCACCTTCAAGGAGTTCTACGAAAACATGCAGGTTATGGACCCCTTGAATTTTAAAGGGCCCAAGACATATAAAGATAAGATCAAATCTGACCAGGAAGCCACAGGCCTAAAAGAAGCAGCTATTGTTGGCGAAGCTAAGATTGATAAGCTGAATGTTGCCTTGGGGGTAACAGATTCAAGATTTATAATGGGTTCGATGGGATCTGTCGTCGGAGAAAAAATCACCCGCTTAATAGAGTATTCCACAGATAATAAAGTACCCCTTATTATTGTTTCAGGCTCGGGCGGAGGGGCCAGGATGTATGAAGGCCTTATAAGCCTAATGCAGATGGCAAAAACAAGCGCTGCGCTTGCCAGGCATAACGAGAAAAAGGGATTATTTATCTCCGTTTTGACGAATCCTACTATGGCAGGGGTTCTGGCTAGTTTTGCCTCTCTTGGGGATATCATAGTGGCTGAGCCGAGAGCACTCATAGGCTTTACAGGCCCACGTGTTATAGAACAGACGATAAGACAAAAATTGCCAAAGGGATTCCAGAGGTCGGAATTCATGATGGATCACGGTCTTATTGATTTAATTGTGCAGAGAAAGAATATGAAGGAGATGCTTGCAGGTCTCATAAGACACTTTTGCGGCTAGTCCTTTACGGAAAGGCGGTTAGCGAAAGCTGTTGACTTTGAACACGATATCATTATAATAGGCATAACATGGCTCAAATAAGTCTAAAAAACATTAATAAAACTTTTCCTGGTGGGGTTGTAGCCGTTAAAGATCTGAATTTAGGGGTCGACAATAAAGAATTTGTAGTTCTAGTCGGACCTTCTGGATGTGGCAAATCAACCACGCTTCGTATGGTAGCCGGTTTAGAAGAACCTACCTCTGGCGAAGTTTTTATAGGAGACAAACAGGTAAACAACGTTCCTCCCAAAGACAGAAACATTGCTATGGTGTTTCAAAATTACGCTCTTTATCCCCACATGTCTGTTTATGGAAACATGGCTTTTGGTCTTAAATTAAGAAAATATCCCCGCAAGGAGATTGACGCAAGGGTTAAAGATGCAGCAATCATTCTAGGTCTTGATAAGCTTCTAAAAAGAAAGCCAAGAGAGCTTTCCGGAGGACAGAGACAGAGAGTGGCTGTCGGAAGGGCAATTGTAAGAAAGCCCATAGCTTTTTTATTTGATGAACCCTTAAGTAATCTTGACGCAAAGCTCCGTGTTCAGATGAGAACAGAAATACATAGGCTTCATATAAAATTGCAGACAACGATGATTTACGTTACACATGATCAGACTGAGGCTATGACGCTTGGACAGAGAATAGTTATTATGAATGACGGCATTATTCAACAGCAGGCCGACCCGATCACGGTTTATGATAAACCTATTAATAAATTTGTTGCTGGTTTCATAGGTACCCCTCCAATGAATTTATTAAACGGAAAGATCATTAAAAAAGATGGCAAGTTTTATTTTGACGAAGGAAGAATTCGAGTTAAGCTTGTAGATGAAATGGTGCCGAAGATGAGCACTTATGTTGATAAGGAAGTAATATTCGGCATAAGAAGCGAAGATATATATGACAAATTATTTGTCTCTGAGGCACCTCCAGAAAACGTTGTAACGCTTGCTTGCGAGGTAGTCGAACCAATGGGTTCAGAGGTTTATCTTTATCTCTCGACGGGAAAACACAGTTTGATAGCCAGGGTCGGAGGGCATAACAGGCCTCAGATCAATCAGGACATGGACCTTGTTTTTGATATGAACAAGATTCACTTCTTTGATAAAGATACAGAAAAAGTTATCATATAGTTTTAAATGTAAAGCCGCGCCAACCCTATTTGCCTTTAAGCGGACAGGTATTATAATATGTCTCCTTCCAAAACAAGGCTCGTTTTAGGCGCATTCGCAGTTACCTTTCTTATTATCACATTGCTGGCGGTATATCCAGTCTTTTCTATCCAAAGCTTAAGTGCAAGAAATTTGGGATTTATCAGCCTTCTTATACTCCTGGTGAACATCTGCACGATTTTTGTATGGATAGGATGGGGTAAGGTATGCGGTCTTGTTGCTTCCGTTTTTTCAGCGGTGTTTATTTACTTTTTTTTCGTTTCCCACTATCCTGGTTTTGCACTTCCTTATCTTCTGCCGACACTCGGTTCGATTTTTGTGGGGCATAAGTTTGCTGACAAGTTTTTTACCTTGCGGCAAAAATACGTGATGAAAATCGAAAAGACCGATGAAGAAATCAACTTATTAAAAAATAAGATTTCCACTGACCGCGGAGAACTTTCACACCTTGACGGCCGCCTTAGCCGGTTTTCTTATTTAAACAGCATAATCGAAAAATTTAGTTCCAGCCTTTCAAAAGAAGAAGTCATAAAGATTATCGTAGAAAATGCCTATAGGACCATTGGAAAGTCCGATAGGATACTTCTCTTTTTGGTGGACCCCATAAAGCAGGAATTAAAGCTTACCCATTCGAAAAAAGTCAATGAAGTTCCCTACATCAAGCTTAAAAACGGTGACATATTTGACAGATGGATACTAAAAAAAAGGCAGCCCCTCCTTGTAAAGGATATAAATACTGACTTCAGGTTTTCACTTGAAGGCGAAAAAATTGACAAGGGATTTAATTCTATTATAGCCACCCCCCTAACTACGGAAGACAAGGTTTTCGGAGTCCTTCGTTTGGATAGCAGAAAAAAATCCTTTTATACACAGGATGACCTGCGATTATTGGATGTTATATCGGATTTGGCATCGGTTGCACTTCAGAATGCCATTCTGTATGAACGCGTCAGCGATCTAGCCATTACCGACGGGCTTACATCGCTTTATGTTCAAAAATTCTTCAAAGAAAGACTCTCTAACGAAACCGTAAGGTCACTTAAAAGCGGCAAGTCATTTTCGCTAGCCTTGATTGATATTGATGACTTTAAAGAATATAACGATAAGTACGGCCATACTGCTGGTGACCTTGTATTAAGACGCCTCTCTGAAATATTCAGAGAAAGCTTAAGAGCAGGAGATATAGCTGCCCGCTACGGCGGTGAAGAGTTTGCGCTCATACTTCTCGGCAGAGATAAAAAAAGTGCAGTTTCGGTTTCAGAAAGCCTGAGAAAGAAGATAGAAAATACGTCTCTTGTTTTAAGAAGACAGAAGACCGCTGTTACAGTATCAATCGGCATTGCGAGTTGTCCGGACGACTCCACCCTTAGCGAAGACTTGATAAGGGATGCTGATAAAAGGCTCTACGCTGCTAAAGAAAAAGGTAAAAATCGGGTATGTGCAAAATAACAGTTTTATACATTCTTTTTACGGGCTGGCTTATACTTTTATACTTTTCCAAAAAAAGATTTCTCTATGTTTTTGCCGTGATATGTGCCTCTATCATAGTGCTTTTATCCGTACTTTTCAAGCAAAGCATGCTAAGTGGTCTAATGATTGCAGGAATGTTTTTTCTTGCAGCCGCAGGCATAAAGGGGGGAAGGGATCTAGTAGAGCGCTATGGGGAGGCAATAAAACAAAGCGGAGAATCCAAAAGAGAAGAAGTTGGTGTTTTAAAACAGGAAAACGCACAAATAATAGATACAAAAGAACGCCTAGATAGACAATCTCTTACGTTTAGCAAAATTTATGAAACTATCAAGATGATGTCGGAGGCTCTTAAGACCGAAGAAATTATCGGTATATTAACGGCCTTCCTTAACAATAATATCAATTTTTTTGAATCTAGCCTTGCGATCTTTTCAGGGGCTTTGGATGGAGAAATCATCAAGTTATACATAATGAAAAAAGGAGATGCTAATTTTAAAGAAGGGCCTAGCAGTGATATCGAGAGGCGTAAAGAGGATTTAAAAGATGTTATTGATACAGAAAAAGGCCAAAAGAATTTGAGCTTTGTCAAAGAAGACATTACTGTCATACCGCTTGTCGTTGAAAACAAGATGACGGCAGCACTTTTCGTAGAAGATTTAGACCATAGCCAGCTTGAAACATTTTTAATTCTTACCGCGCACCTTGCTCTGGAATTGAAGAAGGTGAGCTTTTATGAATCTGTACAAAGACTTTCTATTACCGATGGTCTTACAGAGATTTATTTGATGAGATATTTTTTAGATAGGCTTTATGAAGAAACAAAAAGGGCAGCAAGGTTAAAGCTCAATTTTTCGCTTTTAATGATAGACATAGACCATTTTAAGAAGACAAATGATAAGTACGGTCACATGGTCGGTGATGCAGCATTAAGAGAAATAGCCGCTATCTTAAAAAACAACATACGTGAAATTGATCTTGTAGCAAGATACGGTGGAGAGGAATTTACTATTTTCCTTCCTGAAACTGAAAGAAATGGCGCACTTTATGTAGCTGAAAGAATAAGAAAAGCCATCGAAGCAAAAACGATTAAGGCATACGATGAAAGCCTAAAACTTACTGTTAGTATTGGTGTAAGCATGTATCCCGACGATACCAAGGATCCGAATGAGTTGATAGATAGAGCAGATAAGGCAATGTACGAGTCGAAACGAAGAGGGCGCAACATGGTGTGTGCTTGGCAACGAAAAGGTTGAGGCACCTGCCGGATTGTGGTATACTGACCAAAATAATGAGGAGATTATGAATAAAAGATTCTATATAGGCA
>JABMRN010000214.1 GCA_013202515.1 Candidatus Omnitrophota bacterium
CTTCAGAGATGACGGCCAGAGTATTGGTAATGCTATCCCCATGGACGTTGCTCCGAAGTTCTTCAATAAAGTGACGGGTGGAGTTAGCCAAGCAGTGAGCAGCAGGGCCGCCAAGGCAGTAGTTTCTAAAATCGCCGCCAAGGGAAAAAAGATAATTGAAGCGATAGTAAGGAAAACACCGCAAGAGACGAAGAAAGATGAAGGATATATACAGAAGTCTGATATCGTAAGATACCCAGACGGCATCAGAAGTATAGATCCTGATGATACTATTAGAGATGAATCCCGCCATGATGTCTCCATAACAATCGAAGACCTATTAAAGGTAGCAAAAAATACAGGCTTCCTTAATCTCGGGGATGCCTCTGGTCTCAAAAAGACGTTAGATGAACACGAAAGTTTGATTCGAGCGGGATTGATTCTGGAGCTTTTTGACCCCAAAGGCTTGCCTTTAGCAAGCGCTAAAAGAGACAAATTCGGCCGTATAGTTTTTAATAGGACTTTTAAAATCGACAGTGAAAGAATCGGCATTGGGGTGTGCGGTGAAACCATTGGCGAAGCGTACGAAAAGAGTGAGGCAAAAGAAAAAGAATGGATTTATGAGTGGGGCCATCGTGAAAAGAAGGTATTTAATAAAGAGGCTTTCGTGGACATAATTAAAGGAAACGAAAAATTTTATGATACAAAGTTCACGCATTTATCCTCTGCCGACCCTTTTACCTTATCAGTATCTTCAACCGGCATTATTACAAGACCACTACAGATCGGTGTAAGTATTGACGGCATACCGATACTTACAGCATATGTTTCATCCGAAGACCTTTTCATAGATGATAAAATGGTTATTCCAGAGAACTTAAGAGAAGAAATACGAAGGGCGTTTGAAAATAGAGATTTGTCTAAGCAAAAAAGTTTGATGGAAAAGGTTACAAAAAAGGTAGAGGAGAGTCTGCCGGATGGATCTAACTCCGATGTCAGCCTGAGGGCGGCTACTGAAAACGGTGATATAGCCGTCGTTTTACATAAAGGCGAAAATGATGAGGTTACCGGATTACTCAGCGTGCTTGACAAGACATATTATACAAAAAATGGAAATGAATGCCTCATAACCTCAACGGCACCAATCAATTCAACAAAAGATCTTGCTTCACAATATAAAGCGTTTGATGACTTGGTATACGGCACTTTAGACAGATTAGGTCTTGATGCCACCGGAGAAGAGATATTCTCTGCGCTGGTGAGCGCATTACAAGGCGCTGTGTACGATAATATCGGCTATGCATTTGAAATCAAGTTTGAGAAATTGTCGCTTTCAATTTCAATCCAACCTAATGGTGACATTTTATATAACTATATAGACAATCTAAGAAGCAACATCAGTCCGTATACCCCTCAGGCTAAAACATCGTATCCAGTAACACCGCAGCAAGCAAAAGTCATAATCGACAATTTAATGACCATCAATCCTATCGCACAGGCACTGCCAGCGCCCAATGTGATCACACCCGAGCAGGTCGGCGCTATACCAAAACAGATTAGAAATGCGTTAAATGCGTCACCTGGTTTCGTTGCCTCCTTCGGCGATACATACGTTATTGAGCTAACTGGGGAGAATATAGCAGTAGGCGTAAAGTGTACAAGGAGCGGTTTTACTAATGTGGGGATAGCAGGTCTGAAACCTAGTGTTTTTGATGATGGCATGATCATTATGCCCGTAATGACACAGGGTCCCCAGGCTGTTACAGCTATCTATGGAACAGAAAATATAACCGGAATAAAAGCTATAATCCAAGCTATTCGTAGCCCTGCCAAAGAAAGTGCGTTAGGCAGACTCGCTCGTGCTATCGATAATTTGCGGGATAAACTCCCAAGCACGCAGATTGTAGTTCCTTTAACAATACCAAGCTCGATAGATGCGCAGGGCAGGAGAACTCCTACAAAAACACTGGTATTAAGTTCAATGGGTGATTATGGCGCAGCAATGCAGGCAAGCGGCATAAAGTCTCATGGAAAGGAATACGGTATGAGGACTAGCTTGGATAACGCGAGCTTCTATTTGCAGCTGTCATTTCTGAATGAAGTGATAATACCGGCAGCGGAAAAACATAATCTTGCCACTCTCGATGGACAAAAAGCATTTAATGGGGATGTTCTCGAAGGAGTAGAAGCTATAATACGGGACTTTGAACGCGATATGGGAAGCGAGGAAATAGATAGTAAACGGTATACGGCGGATAACAGACAGGAGGACATAATAGAAGAGGAAGTAAGAAATTACGGCTCTTATGTTACACCATCACCTGTGCAAGAAGAGGTAGAAAAGAGTCTTATGGAAGGAGCGCAGCTACCGAGTACGCCTATTATCCAACCTCTTCTTGGCGCAGATTCGAAGGATCCAAGTGCGACAACAAAAGAAGGTAAGCAGGAAGATGCCCGGCCTCTTTTTGATGTGCAATATTATGATTCGTCGGTATCGAACCCGGAGATAGGGTATATCGTCTCCCGCGGCTTCAAGATAAGTGTAGATGGAAAATTTTTGCATACGCTACGTGTGCAGGGGCCGGAAGGTGTTGTAGCCGGGTTTGATATTGATACAGACGGGGCAGAGATGACCGAAGAAATATACCAAAAAGTCACGCAGTTAATTAGAGACACGATGATTATGCCTAACGCAGGCTCTGTAGAAGCCGCCGCATTTATTGATAGAGCAGATAAACTAGAGCTTCTGAATGTCATTAGCGGTGTTATGATCAGCAATTTACGCGGGGAAAGTTTAATTATTCAAAGGTTGTCTGAGCGCAGGTACCTTACTACCGGACCAGAAGTCAACGTGATGAGCGTCTTAGACGGGGATAAGTTAAGGCAATTTGATTATCAAGACAAAGACCAGACATTGAATGAATTGTTGACACCGCATGAAGGGAAACCAACTACATTAAGAACGGCAGAAAGAACAAAAACAGAAAATATGGGACAATTTGGTGAAACTGTACGCGTCTATGATGTCCAGCCAGTTGGTAAGCCTGATTCTGTTGCCCGCAAAGCGATGGAAGCACTTCTTGGGATATTAAAATTGCCTGATGCAACAGTCCAATTTGGCGTTGAGGCTCCGCAAAAAACAGCGATAACAAAGATAATAAATGGGAATCACGAGGTCGTCGCTTATGAAGATGCAGAAAAAATATACTTCTGGGGAAGAAAAACAGATACCGGGGAAGTTGAGATAATTTCAATACCGGGCAATATACGTGTGCTGTATGATCTAAAGGGAGGCACTACCACCAAATTGCTCAGCAATGTAAGCCCGGAAAATGCAGGCTCATTATTAAGAGCATTGAAGGGTGTGCCGAACATAGCTTTCGACCTTCCGAATATCTTGCATGCGAAAAATGCAGCAGAAGTAGTAGGTCCGGAAGCGCAGCAAGCAGTAGACTTTGTTGGTAATGCTGGGGAAGACATGGGCGGAACTTACGGAGAGGCTGGCATAAAAGGTATTAACCTTGGTTCATTGAGATATACCATAGGAACCAACGATAAAGGCGAGCCGTACGTGCATATTTACGCGCCGGTTACAAGCAACAACCTTGCTTCAGGTCTGGATACAGATTACGGAAAGCTTATACGCGGCGCTGAAAATCTCAAAATGGAGCCGCTTATGTTCGAAATAAACGTTAAGGACGGCAAGGCTGAATTCGCTCCGGCGCCGACAGAGAAACAGCTCGCTCTATTAGAAGCCAAGGATCTAATTCCGAAGGTAATGGTTGCAAAGGAAGGCGCGCTTCGAAGAATCAACGCCAAAGACCTTACCAGAGAAAATGACAGTAAAATACCGGCTGATCAGAGGTCATTCGTTAATGTTATGAAAGAAAAGACTCCGAACGCTGGACTAGCCTTTGATAGTGAGGGGAATTTTGTGATGTATCTATTCAATAGAAAAGAACTTGCTATATTGGTAAAGGAAACAAATCTACCTAAGGGATTTCTGGAACAAGCTACTTCATTGATGAAGGTTCCGGTAAGCGTGGCAGATACCTTTAGATTCCGCTCTCTGGATGAGGGTGGAATGGAAGCATTGGTACCCATTGCTGCAAATAATATTACAGATGAGA
>JABMRN010000215.1 GCA_013202515.1 Candidatus Omnitrophota bacterium
CAATCGTCATTTTCCTGTAAAATGATTCTAAAGACGCCAGTCCTATTACCGAGAGAATCAATAAAAGGAGTACGATTGATACAACGATTATGATCATTTTGTACATCCTGAAATACATTAGAAACCGTCTCATGATTACCTCACTTGGTTAAGGTTATTATATTTCTTTTGCCTGTTCATCCAATTCCTTTAATGCATCTTCTAGCTCGTTCTTTTTCGGAGCAATACCGTGCCATTTAACCTGATTTTCCATAAAGGAAACGCCTTTACCTTTTATGGTATGAGCTAATATTATCTGTGGTTTATCTTTTACCTTTTCTGCGGCATCAAGGGCATCCATCAAGCTAGTTAAATCATGACCGTCGGCCTCTATAACCTTCCAGCCGAAAGATTCCCATTTATGGACATAAGAGCCCATGTTCATTATGTCACAGCAAAAACCGTCTATCTGCAATTTATTAAAATCGATTATGGCACATATCCTGTCGAGATTGTAATGACTTGCGCTCATTGCCGCTTCCCACACCTGTCCTTCATTTGTCTCGCCGTCACCCATAATGCAGTATATTTTGGAAGATATTCCGTCCATCTTATCAGCTAAGGCCATGCCAATTGCTATAGAGAGACCCTGGCCAAGAGAACCGCTTGATATTTCGAGTCCGGGTAAACCGAGCTGCGGATGTCCCTGAAGACGGCTTCCTAACTTTCTTAAGGTTGAGAGCTCTTTTTTCGGGAAGTATCCTGCATCTGCCAAAACCGCATAAAGCGCCGGGCAGCCGTGTCCCTTAGAAAGCAATACCTTGTCGCGATTTTTCCACAAAGGCTTTTTAGGATCGTGTTTTAAGCTGTAGTAATAAAGGCTGATTAAAATCTCAACCATCGAAAGAGATCCTCCTGTGTGGCCGCTTCCGGCAGTATGCAGCATGCGAAGGATATCTTTACGTATTTCAGTTGCTTTTTTTCTTAGTTGTTTCACATCGGGTCGTTTCTTTTTTTGCATCTTCTTGTCTTATGTCCTTTCTTATTGCTTTTTTGCTGCTATTTTCTTTAACCTCTGTATCTTTTGTTTGATTTCTTCCTTTTCAGGGGCAAACTCTAGTGATTTTTCCCACTGAATTTTTGCCTCGTTAAACATATTAAGACTGTAATAAACATCTCCCAAATGATCACGTATTACCGCATCTTCCGGCAACTTACGCGAGGCCTTCTCGAGCTCTCGGAGCGCTTCGTCAAACACGCCCTTTTTATAATAAACCCACCCTAAGCTGTCAATATACGCACCATTTTCAGGATCAACCTTTAATGCTTTCTTTATTAGCGTCAGTGCCTCGTCTAAATTCTTTCCTTCTTCGGCAAAAATATATCCGATGTAATTATATGCCTCTGACAAATTCGGGTCCACCTTTATGGCCTGCCTGAACTGTATTACGGCCAAATCCCTTCGGCCCGTCTTATCATATGCCACGCCAAGGAAAAAATAGCCCCTTGCCTTTTTTGGGTCCAAGGCCACCACTTCCTTGTAGGCGGAAACTGCCTCTTTAAAACGCTCTGTTGTCATATAGATAAAACCAAACGACATATAAAGATCAACTGATTTAAGATTATTCTCTTCAGCTTTTGTTAACACCTCGAGTGCCTCAGAAAACTGGTTTTCCCTCATGTAAAGTATTGCAAATGAAATATAATTGTCAACGTTTTCCGGATAAAGTTTTATAATCATTTTGTACTGCGAAGCCGCTTCGTTAAAATCGCCCATATAGTAATACGCATCGGCCATGCGCTTGTAAATCTTGGGGTTCAAGGGATTGTAGCCCAGCGCATTCTTGTAAGCATCTTTGGCTTTTTCATAATCCTTTTTCATTTCGTACAAAAGGCCAAGCGTAACATGTGCTTCAATATAATCCGGCTTAAGTTCGATCGCCTTCTTGATCTTGGCAATAGCTTCGTCTATTTTCTGAAGACGCGTGTATATGATGCCGAGATTGAAATAAACTATTGGAGAATCCACCTCTGTCTTTATAAGGCGTTCGTATACCAGCGCGGCTTCTTCTAGATTTTCGCGGATGACGAATAGATCGGCAAGGGAGGCGAGGGCTTTTAAGTTTTCCGGGTTTTTCTCTATTATGTGTTCGTATTCTTTTTGCGCCAATTCATATTGCCCTCTCGAGGCATATATGAGGGCCGTCAGAAAATACGCTGAGGTACTGTTCTCATCCAGTTTTTTTGCACTTTCAAATTCAGCCATTGCCCTGTTCAGATCCTCAAGAATGAGATAATCCATGCCTATCCTTACGTGCAATAGGGCATTATCCGGATCATAACGAAGGGCCTTTTTGTACTCAGCTAGGGCCTTCTTTGTCTCTTGCCCGTTATCATAAAGAACGCCCATCGAATAATGGGCGAGCGCTTTAGAAAGGTCATCCCTTTTTACCGTTTTGGTGCCGTAAACCGACGCTGATTTCGTCTCTTCCTTAGAAAAATTTATCGCGGCGGCCTCCGGCCCGGAAAATTGAATCACGCAAATAAACAGCAGTATTCCAAATGCAAATCGAAGTAAGTTTTTTTCGAACACTTTTTACCTGTTTTTCTTTTTATGTCTGTCTCTTCTTAGTCTTTTTTTTCTTTTGTGGGTCTTAATTTTATGTCGCTTTCTCTTTCTTCCGCACGGCATTCTTGTTCACCCCCTCAAAATATAACTTTATTCAACGGATACTCTATGATGCCCTGTGCCCCAGCCCTCTTGAGCTTGGGTATTAACCGTTTTACAACACTTTCGCTTATAATGGTATCTACGTCGTACCATTTTTTCTGTGAAAGACATGAAATAGTAGGTTTTTTCATAGCAGGCAATATGCTTAAGACTTTCTTTAAATTCTTCTGAGAGACATTCATTTTAAGCCCTACCTTATCTTCGGCTAAAATCGCGCCTTTTAAAAGAAGGGTCAACTCCTCTATCTTTTTTCTTTTCCAGGAGTTTTTCCAGCTATTTTTATTGGCAATGAATTGCGTAGTTGACCGGCAGACAGTTGCTATAATCCTAAGATCATTTGCCTTAAGGGAGGCGCCGGTTTCTGTAAGCTCAACAATAGCGTCTATTCCCATTTTCGTCTTTGCCTCTGTCGTGCCCCAGCTGAATTCGACATCCGCCTTGATCTTTTCCTTTTTAAAATATGACCTAGTAACATTGGCTAGTTCCGTGGCAACCCTCTTGCCTTTAAGGGCGTTGATCGTCTTTATGTTTGATTTGTTGGGAACAGCCAAAACCCATCTTACCGGACGAAGCGTCTGCTTGGCATACGCCAGATCACATACCTTCACAACCTTGGAATTATTTTCCATAATCCAGTCGTTTCCGGTTATGCCGCAGTCTATGACGCCGTCTTCTACGTAACGCGACATCTCTTGGGCGCGGAACATAACGGCTTCCATTTTATCGTCATCAATATACGGAAAATAGCTCCTGTCAGAAACTATAATGTTAAACCCCGCCTTCTTGAAAATCCGTATAGTGGATTCCTGAAGACTTCCCTTAGGGATACCTATCTTGAGTTTCATAATAAACCTTCCCTTCGATTTCAAAATATATCGTAGCCTAGTAAAGAGTTTATATTAGAATATATATTATGTCAATATTTTAATACAGAATGGGGTGCTTATCTACAGGCGGCGGGGATCAACGATGAGCTGTGCGTCTTTCGAGATATTGGTAAACCACTTTTGCAAGGCTTGGGCCTTTTTGGAAGTGAGAACTTTTTTTCTATATTCTTCTTTTTCTTCTTCGAGTTTCTTTTCATCTATTTTTTGAAATGCATCGAGCCTGGCCAGCATAAACCCTTTTCTTGTTTCAAAGGGATGTGAGATTACTCCGACTTCTTTTTTGAAAATGCTGTCGAGGATATCATATGCCTCTCCGACTTCTTCTAAGTAATCGGCCCGGGCTATAAATTCCGTTTTATTTGTTGTTAAACCGAAACTCAAAGCAGCTTCTTCCAATGAATTTTTTTTATTCTTTATTATGCCATATAACTTAATAGCATTATCTCTAGCGATTTTCTCGGATTTTCCCTTTATGAACATTTCTTTTATTAAGGGGAGGGCCTCTTTTTCTGTCATAAGCCTGGCCGGAAGCTTCTCTTTTATTCTAAGTATATAAATATTGCCTTCAGCCCCTTCGTCTATTATTACCCGCATTTGCCCAATTTCCATCGTGAAAATTAGCCTGTAAACATCGCCTGACCAGTTTAATTTAGGTGGAAGATTTTCGATAGAAAAAAGGCCCGTTTCCTGTGTCTCTTTATTAAAGTCTTTGGCTATCGAGTCAAAGCCACCGGCCTTTGTTTTCAGGCCTTCCAAGGCCTCTTTTATTGTTTCGATCAAGGCGGCTTTCTCGTCGGCATCCTTATACGGAAATTCTATATACTGAAAACTCGATTTCTGCAGTATTTTAAACTCATTCTTGAATTTTACGTAATAGTCTTCTATTTCTTGCTGACTGACTTGTACCTGGCTTTTGTACTTATCTCTTTCTAGAATAACGTAGGAAATTATGCCCTTTTCAAACTCCAACGCGTAAAATTGTCTTACCTCTTCTTCGCTAACAGTAATAGGCTTAATAACACTTTCCTTTAATTTGCTTATTTTTAGCTGCCGCCTTATTTCTTCCTCAAATGTCCTGGGATTCATGTTTAGATTGCGTCTCAGCATATAGTTGTAAAATCTCTCGTCAAATGTGCCGTTACTGTTAAACAACCGCTGGGAGGTAACAAAATCCACAACTTCTTCGTTAGTTACCCTCACCTTTCTTTTTTTTGCCTCCTCTAGCATAACAATATTGTCCCAAGCGAGTTTATTTAGAAGCATCCTGTCTTCAAAAATCTTATCAAGTTCTTCTTTGTTATCATAAAATTGCAATAAAAACACTAGCTGAACTCCCCTTCGATACTCTAGGAAATCCTCTACCGTAACCTTTCTTTCTCCGACAAAACCGATGGTAGCAAGTCCCCTGCGTCTTTTACCAAGATTACCCGCACCCCAAAGCACAAAGGCAGGTATGATAATTATGGCTAGAACCCAAATGATGCGTTTTGCTACATGTTTTTTGCGTAATGCACTTAGCATAGTATGGTCATTATACAGGTAAATCTTATTGAATGCAAGGGCATCGTCCCTAAATGTTACCTAAATATACGTGTTTAAGCCGTCTCTTCGCGATCTCTTCTGCAGTTTTTAGGGTAGACAGCGGGGTAGGCGGTATATCGAACTTGTAGCAGGGAAAGTACCTTGAAAAATGAAGCGGCGTATCGCTACCCAATTCTTTTTTAATCCAGTCTGAAAGCTTTATAAAATCCTCTTCGGAGTCATTCAAGGTAGGTATTATTAGATTTGTGATTTCTACGTGGCAATGCCTTTTTGCCTTTTTGGCAGTCTCGAGAATGGGTCTTAACTTACCCTTACAAATTTTTAAGTAAAAATCTTCTCTCATTGATTTTACGTCGATATTCATAGCGTCTATCAATGGGAGGATTTCATCGAGTGGTTTTTGATTTACATAACCGTTTGTTACCAGTATATTTTCAAGTTTATTCTCTTTGGCAATCGTTGCCGTATCATATACAAATTCATACCATATAAACGGCTCGTTATAGGTATAGGCGATACCGAAAGATTTCGTGTCTTTTGCCTTCTTAACGACCTCAACTGATGAAATAGGTTGTGTCGGGGTTTTTAAATCCTGCGAAATGCCCCAGTTTTGACAGAAGCCACAGTGAAAATTACATCCCTTGGTGCCGATAGAAAGAATATTTTCTCCCGGGTGGTAATGATAGAGCGGTTTTTTCTCGATTGGATCAAGGGCAAGAGAGGTTATCTCGCCGTAGATTTCAGAGAAGAGCTTTCCTTCTTTGTTTATCCGTACGCCGCAGGAGCCCCTCTTTCCAGAATCTATAAGGCAGTAGTTTGGACAAAGTTCGCACTTTACTTTGTTGCCGTCGGATTTCTCCCAAAACCTTGCTAATTTCATTAAAAGAATTCTATCCTGTTAGGTGGGAACAACAGACCTGCAATCAAGCTATGCAGGTAATTATTTCAGAAACTTTTTCAGTTCCTTCATAAACTGCGAAACATCGCGGAACTGACGATATACAGAAGCAAATCTCACGTATGCGATTTCATCGATGTTGTAAAGGTGCTTCATCACAAGCTCGCCTATTTCCTTTGATTCAACTTCTTTCTCAAAACCACGCTGGATGTGCTTCTCTACCTTGTCGCAGAGCTCCTCTTGCTTCTCAATAGCAATAGGCCGCTTCTCACACGCTTTCATTATACCGGCTAAAAGCTTTTTTCTATCAAATGGCTCTCTTCGCCCGCCTTTTTTAACCACCATTAGTGGGATTTCTTCGATATACTCGTAAGTCGTAAAACGTCTCTCGCATTTAAGACACTCGCGCCTTCTTCTTACGCTGCGTCCGACATTCGAAGACCTTGAATCAATTACCTTATCTTTTCTTGAACCACAGTAGGGACATTTCATAATTTAAAAACCAAAATACTAATTCCTATGAAGTCGAATCTTAACTTTTCCTTGACGCAAAAACTTACTGGACATCTTGTCTGGATACTTGCCGGCAATGATAACTTCTTTAATCCCTGCGTTTATGATCATTTTCGCACATATAATGCAAGGCTGGGTTGTCGAATAAAGCGTGGCATTCTTGACGCTTGCTCCATGAAGTGCAGCCTGTAAGAGCGCGTTCTGCTCAGCGTGGAGCCCCCTGCAAAGTTCATGCCTCTCACCAGAGGGTATTCTTAGTTTTTCTCTTACGCATACTGTTGTACCACAATGCTCGATGTTTGAGGGCGCTCCGTTGTAACCTGTGGCTAGAATCTTTCTATCCCGGACAAGTACTGCACCTACTTTTCTTCTTAAACAGGTAGAACGCGTAGATACAAGCCTTGCCAGTGAAACAAAATATTCGTCCCATCCCGGTCGTTTTACGTTTCTTTTCATGGTTTAGCTCCACTCGCCATGAACCCCAATCTTAAGGGTTCACAAACTTTCCATCTCGTTAATTAAATCTTTATAAAGCGGGAATTTTTCCACAAGATCCGCAACGCTCTTCTTGACAAACTTAAGTGTCTTTATATCCTTAGGATGCGTAATCACCCTGTCTATAAGCTCGGCTATTCTTTTCATCTCTTGTTCCTTCATTCCCCTTGTTGTAGCCGCCGGGGTACCGAGCCTGATGCCGCTTGTCACAAATGGACTTTTTTCATCAAACGGTATCAGATTCTTGTTCACTGTAATATTGGCCTTATCCAGGCGAAATGCTGCGTCCTTACCCGTTATACCTTTATTCCGTAAATCAACTAAAAGAAGATGCGTATCCGTCCCACCAGAAACAATCCTATAGCCGAGCTTTTTTAATGCCTCTGCCAGCATCTTGGCATTGCTAACAATCTGCTTCTGATAGACCTTAAACTGCGGCCTAAGCGCCTCTTTAAATGCCACAGCCTTTGCCGCGATTATCTGCATAAAGGGCCCTCCCTGTATGCCCGGGAATACCTCTAAATCAATAGCCTTGGCAAACTCCTTCTTACACAAAATCATACCTGCCCTTGGGCCCCTTAAGGTCTTATGTGTTGTTGTTGTGACAAACTCAGCATAGGGAACAGGATTTGGATGAATACCGGCGGCAACCAAGCCTGCAAAATGCGCCATATCCACAAAAAGATATGCCCCTACTTCATCGCATATTTTTCTGAATTTCCCGAAATCTATAG
>JABMRN010000216.1 GCA_013202515.1 Candidatus Omnitrophota bacterium
GAGCCGTTCCTGTCTTTCCACAGGCATCATAACCATCTAATCCTGCCTTCTTTCCTGTTCCTCGCTTGACAACGCCATAAAGAAGCTCTTTTACCTTAGAAGCTGTTTCCGGAGACATCACCTTTCTTATGGCCTTGGGAGAAAATTCCTTGATTACATTTTTTTCTTTGTTTATGATTTTATTTACTATGTATGGTCTCATCAACATCCCGCCATTTGCGATCGCTGAAACCGCATTTGCAAGCTGAAGGGCCGTGCAGGATATCCCTTGCCCCATAGGAACAGTAGTCATATCAACATAAGACCATTTAGAGACATCGCGGACTATTCCGTTTTCCTCTCCAGGCATGTCGATTCCGCTTAAACTGCCAAAGCCAAATTTTCTTACATATGAGTGCAACTTCTTTTCTCCGAGTTTTTCGGCAGCCTTGGCTGTACCGATATTGCTGGATTTTTCGATTACCTCTCTAAAGGTCAACGTCCCATAGGGCCTGTAATCATGTAATGTCCTATTCCCTATTTTATAACTTCCATTTTCGCAATCGAATTTATCATCAAAACTAACCACCCCCTCTTCCAACACGGCGCTTGCGGTTATAACCTTAAAAACACTTCCTGGCTCTATTGAATCAGTCAGACATCTGTTCTTGAAAAACTCTGGGGCTGTATTTTTGTAGTTATTTGAGTCAAAACGTGGATAGTTTGCCATTGCAAGGATCTGTCCAGTATTAGGATCCATGGCAATAATCATAACGCTTTTAGGGCGATATGTTGTAACTATGCTATCTATCTCTTTTTCAGCGATGTGCTGTATGAACTCATCGACTGTTAAAATCAAGCCGTATCCGTCTCTAGGCGGTAGGCATTCTCCGAGAGCAGGAACTGGGGTGCCTCTTGCATCTCTCAAAACCCTTCTCCATCCATCTCTACCGGATAAATATTTATTATAACTAAGCTCAATTCCTTCGATGCCCCGCAAATCTATATCAGTAAACCCGATTAAATGACAACCGAGATAGGTGTTTGGGTAGAACCTTTTTGGTTCTTCAATAAATCCGATATTAGGGATATTCGCTTTCCTAAGGTTCGCTAGCTCCTCTTCACTTATTTTTCGTTTAATCCAAACAAACGATTTCTTCTTCCCTAGCCTCTCTTTTGTGATTTCCTCGTCTACATTCAGTATGTGTGAAAGTATAGCGGCGATTTCTTCTTCATTGTCAATATCTTTTGAAACCGCATAAACGCTATACGAGCCAATATTTGATGCTAATATTCTATTATTCCTGTCATATATTATACCCCTATTGGCAGCTAGTTGGATAACCGTAGTGTGTTGTAAATCAGCTTTGTCTTTAAGGTTTGGATACTGTACGATTTGAAGATAAAACAGGCGGGCAATTATTGCAATAATACAAACACAAAATGCGAAAACAGCTGTTATTTGACGCTTTTTTTTAATGGTGTTTAGCACTAGTTTTCACGGGCCCCACATGACTACTGCAGTCTTTCGGCGCCTTCCAGCACAAGCTTATAATAAATATATAATCGCGATTAACGTGGGGCGTTTTGCGATGTAGTAGTCCTGGCTTCGGCTCTTTCCGTGAAGGTATCCAGGATTTTATCTATTATGCGCCCTCGCCTATCTACCATAGCTGGATTTTGCGATGTCACCGTTCTCGCGCTGGCATAATAAATATGATTACTATCACTTGCGACCAGCTCTACGGCCTCGGCATGCAACCTTTTGTCAAGCTCCTGCGGTGATTTAAGCTTGCTCAGATTATACACTAACCGTCCGCGCTGGTCAAGAAAATAGGAATGGGTTTTCTGGTTGGACTGTATGGAATATCCTACCTTAAGCGACTCAACCTGCTGATGAACGTATAGAAAAGAGAGTAGCGCAATGATACAGGCGCTTAGTAAGAACTTTTTAAGTTTGTTTCCTCTCATTTCTCTTCTCCCTTGAATTCAGCTACCCTCAATTTCGCACTTCGCGCTCTTGGATTCTTAAGTATTTCCATATGCGATGCTGTAATCGGTTTCTTAGTAATCAATAAGGCTATCTGTTTTTTTGAGTATTCTCTAAAAAGTATTTTTACTATCCTGTCTTCTAATGAATGAAATGATATAACGCAAACCCGAGCACCGTTATTCAGAATCTTAGGCAATTTCCCAAGCGCATCCCTAAGGGCGTTTAGCTCATCGTTGACTTCGATCCGTATTGCTTGAAAGGTTCGCGTAGCAGGGTGTATCTTCAATCTCTTGTACCTGTAGCCTACTGCCCTCTCGATGATACCCGCAAGCTGCGAGGTCGTACTTATTGTGGATTTCACCCTTTCATCAGTAATGTACCGTGCAATTTTTCTTGCGTAACGCTCCTCGCCATAATTTCTTATGATATCTTCTAACCTTTGGCGCGGATATTTATTAATAACCCAAAAAGCATGAAGCTGACTAGCGTTATCCATCCTCATGTCAAGAGGGCCGTTAACCTTTATGCCAAATCCCCTAGTCGGGCTTTCCAACTGAAGCGACGATACACCCAAATCAAAAAGTACACTGTCTACTTTATCAATATTTATACGCCTTAGTACAACGTCTATATCTCTGAAATTTGCTTTAATAATCTTATATGAGCCAGCGTTGAATGGCTTTAACTTTGCTTTGGCATTGAGGATCGCTTCATCATCATGGTCAATTCCAATCAGCAGTCCACCTGGTGTAATTTTCTCTAATATCCTTGCTGCATGTCCACCGCACCCTAAGGTTGCATCAACTATAGTCGCACCCCTGTGTAGCCTGAGATGCTTTATGATTTCATCTTCCAGAACAGGCGTGTGTTCAAACACTTTTTATTAGATTCTCCCATGAAAATGAGAATTAAAGAATATTATCTTGTTGCCTAATGAAAGTATTTTGGACTTTATAGAAAATTCTTCATCTAAGTCTTTAGTGTTCAGGCTTCTAATCCTCTTTAATCGTTCGATGTTATTTTTAAGATCGCCGAAAACGTTTCTCGTATTTTCATCTAAAATTAGTTTTTTCATACTCGCACCTCCTCCCTAATCCAAGTTCACAAGTTTTTCCGCTACATCTTCAAACGATTCTTTCGATGTCCGGTAAAATTCTTCCCATTTTTCTTTTGACCAGATTTCAATTCGGTTTGACACTCCTAATATAACTACCTCTCTCTTTATCTTTGCGTAATCTTTTAGGTAACGCGGAACCAGTATTCTTCCCTGCTTGTCGACAACCGCATCAACTGCGCCTGAGAAATACAGCCTGTTAAATTTCCTTCCCTCTCTTTTTGTAAAAGGTATAGCGCGAAACCGTGCTTCCTGAGACTTCCACTCCTCTTCTGGAAACACAAATACACACTCATCAAGGCCTCTTGTAAGGAACAATTTTTCTACATAATGTTCCTTCATCGCTATTCTGAATTTTGAAGGAAGAATAATCCTTCCCTTTTTGTCTAGTGAGTGGTCATATTCGCCGTAAAACATATCATACTCCACTTTGTTCCATTTTACCCCACATACACAATCGAATATACACAAACATTGGGATATTGTCAAGACAAAAAAGCGGACTTTTTATAGCATATCTTGTATTAGGTAGGTTAACACCATATACGGGGGAATAGAGAGAAGAACTATCTATATATAGATAGCTAATGAAGTGGCCTACGATATTTATTTAGGGGGTATTCTTTAAGGTTGTGGTCATGAAGTAGATCTGTAAGCCGAGTTCTGTAAGTGAATCCATGAATTGACTCACCTGATAATCATCCATCTAGCTGCATTATCTCTAACGCAGTCGAGCGGTCTACCCGTCCCAATAGAACATGCATTTTACGGGTTCTTGGATAGAGCAAATCCAAAATTGGGACCTATTTGACCTTGCTCCACGTAGAGATTCCCTCGTTTCACCTCAGCGCACAAGGGCGCCTACTCGTCTCTGTGGGTCTAATCCTCACCTTGCAATGGGCGGCTGTTAGCCGCTACGCTGCTCTTGGAGCTCGGACTTTCCTCCCCCATAATTTTGAGGGCGATTACCCAATCTACTTCACGACCAATTTTATAAAAGAGCTTTTAAATTAATTGCTTTATTTACAAGCTTATCTGCTTCTTTATTATCTTCTCTAGGAATATTTTTAACTTCTACTTTTTTCAACCCTTTTATCAAATGCAATACGAGTTCGAAAAGTGGTTTTAAGTTAGCGTCCTTTACCCTGTATTCACCCTTGAGCTGTTTGTAAACAAGCTCGCTATCAACAAAGAGCCGCACTTCATCGGCTTTGAGAAAAAGTGCTTCTTGTAGGCCATATATAACTGCATAATATTCTGCAACGTTATTTGTTGCCACCCCGATGTACTTGTGAAAATCACCAACTTTCTTTTTCTTTTCGTCATACAGTATAGTGCCGATCCCTGCTGGTCCAGGATTGCCTCTTGCACCACCATCTACATAAACATCAAATCTTTTCAATTTCTCAATCCTTACAGTAAAGTATTCTTGAACATTGCCCGCAAAAAATAATTTCTTTTTTCATTTTGACTTCGTTAATAACCTGAGGCGGCAAATTCATATTGCACCCACTACACGCATCGTCAACGATAGCTACCATAGCGGAACTTGCCTTTGCATATAGAATTTTTTCATATTTCGTCAAGATATCTTTATCAATGTTTTTGATGAATTCGGACCTCTTTGCTTCTACTGTCTTTAACTCTACCTCAAGTTGCGTCTTCCTATCCTGCATCTTCTTTTTCTCTGACTCGACATTACTTTTTTCCTTTTCATAAACAACCTTGTTTTCTGTAAGTTCTTTCCGCGTAGCTTCTATTTCGTCGAGTATTATGATTATTTCTTCTTCTAATACAGAATTGTCTGCCTTTAGCGACCCTATCTCCCTCTCAACGGCTGAATACTCTTCGTTAGTCTTAATCAGATAGAGCTTTGATTGTTGTTTTTTTATGCCTTCTTCTTTTGACAGCAAATCAAGTTCTTTTTGATTGCGACTCACTTCCTGCTTTTTTAATTTATCTTCGCTTGTCTTGTAAATACTTTCTTTCTCTTTTATAATTCTATCGAATTCTTTAATCCTTACCGGCATCTCCTCCAGCTCTCCCTTTAATCGGAAAACCTCTGCGTCGATATCCTGGAGTTCTATAAGTTTTTTTATTTCATCTGCTATGTTTACTTCTGGCATAAATCATCCTTGCCTGACTTTTTGCTGACTGGTAGATGCGATCAAATCTCAACTAAACATTGGTGGGCACAGAAGGACTCGAACCTTCGATCTCTGCCATGTGAAGGCAGCGCTTTACCAACTAAGCCATGTGCCCAGCTGTACCCTACAAGTTCATGATTATATCATAAAGGTGTTTAAATGCAAGCCCCGTTCCAAATTGGATACTAAAGATTTCTTTAGTATCCAATTTGGAACGGGCAAACCTGCAAATCTTTCTTGCAACGCTTTCCAACGTTTGTTATAATAACGCAAAATTAATC
>JABMRN010000217.1 GCA_013202515.1 Candidatus Omnitrophota bacterium
ATGAGTATCGGTAAAACCTTTAAAGAATCTTTCCAAAAAGCAATCCGTTCTCTTGAAATAAAGAGATACGGTCTCGGCGGAGCAAAGGATTTTAAGGATTTGCCACTTGAAAACCTGAAAGAAAAGATATCTACGCCATCGAGTGAGCGTATTTTTCTCATGTATGAGGCTCTGCGTAAAGGAATGGCTGTTGAGGAACTTCATAAGCTGACTCACATAGGCCGTTATTTCATCAATGAAATGAAAGAGCTTGTAGAATTCGAAGAAGATCTTTTAAAACACGACTGGAAAAGCCTCTCTGACAAAAAACTTGCCAAAGCAAAAGAATGGGGTTTTTCCGATAGATATTTGGCAGACCTTTTTAAAATAAAGGAAG
The DNA here is from genome assembly GCA_013202515.1 of Candidatus Omnitrophota bacterium. GTDB lineage: Bacteria > Omnitrophota > Gorgyraeia > JABMRN01 > JABMRN01 > JABMRN01. The sequence continues at coordinate 377 of JABMRN010000217.1, forward strand.
TCGAGGTAAGGCAAAGAAGGATCAGAATAGGAAAACATGGAAGGTTTGAAACCGTTCCGGTTAGCGGTGTTGAAAATGCCGCATATTACTACTCAACATACATTGGTGAGGATGTCGTCCCTGTTTCACCTAATAAAAAGATAATGATCCTAGGCGGCGGCCCCAACAGAATAGGCCAGGGAATTGAATTTGACTATACGTGTGTTCATGCGGCATTCGCCCTTCGCGATGAAGGCTATGAATCAATCATGGTTAATTGTAATCCTGAAACAGTTTCAACGGATTATGATACATCAAATAAACTCTACTTCGAACCCCTTACCGTGGAAGACGTTCTGACAATTTACGAGAAAGAAAAACCGGACGGGGTCATAGTGCAATTCGGCGGTCAGACACCATTAAACATTGCTCAGGAGCTAAAAAACAACGGTGTTAAAATCCTTGGTACATCACCTGAAAGCATACATCTTGCCGAAGACAGAGAGCGCTTCAAGGAAAAAATGACGGTATTGGGTATCCCTCAACCTGAAAGCGGTATAGCGCGTTCGCTTGAAGAGTCCATATCTATAGCTAATAAAATAGGTTATCCACTCATGGTAAGGCCTTCCTACGTTTTGGGTGGCCGTGGCATGGAGGTTATATACGACGAATATATGTTAAAGGAATACGCCATCAAAGCTATCAAGGTAAGCCCCGAACATCCTATGCTAATCGACAGATTCCTAGAGCAAGCAACTGAGGTAGAAGTCGACGCACTATCTGATGGGGAAAATGCCTTTGTTGCTGCTGTAATGGAGCATATTGAGCTTGCCGGCGTTCATTCGGGTGATTCGGCATGTGTCATTCCTCCAAGAACCATAAAGGAAAAACATCTAAAAACAATCGAAACATACACTACTCAAATTGCAAAGAAGCTGAAGGTTATTGGATTAATGAACATTCAGTATGCGATATGCAACGATAAGGTTTACATTTTGGAAGCTAACCCGCGCGCTTCGAGAACAGTTCCGCTTGTATCCAAGATATACGGCATTCAGATAGCACGTATAGCGACACTGCTTATGCTTGGCAAAAAGATTAAGGATTTTCCAGAAGTCAAAGCGCGCAAAGTACCGTATGTCGCCGTAAAAGAGGCTGTGTTTCCGTTCAATATGTTCCCTGAGGTAGATCCGCTTCTTGGACCTGAAATGAGAGCAACCGGAGAGGTGATGGGAATCGCCGATACGTTCGGGCTTGCATTTTACAAGGCGCAAGAAGCCGCTGGTTCCAAACTTCCTCAGAAGGGTAACGTCTTGCTTACAGTTGCGGACAAAAACAAAAAGAATCTTCTTCCGATTGCAAAACAAATAAGAGCACTCGGATTTAAGATTTTCGCAACCGAAGGAACAGGCTCTTTCCTTAAAAAGAATGGAATCGAAAATATTCTTTTGAGAAAAGTACACGAGGGAAGACCAAATATCGCTGATGCCATAAAAAACATGGAAATCAATCTGATTATTAATACGCCTATCGGAAAAAGCAGTAAATATGACGACAGCTACATAAGAACTATGGCTATACAGCATAAGATTCCTTACATTACCTCTTTGGCAGCTGCAACGGCAAGTATTGAAGGAATCCAGGCAATCTCCAATTCGGAGCATACTCAACCGAAATCGCTTCAAGATTACTACAAGGAATTAACATGAAAGCAAAAAAACACAAATCCAAATCGCTAGGGTTTGATAACGAAAGATATTTAAAAGAACAGACCAAGTCGATTCTTTCAAGGGTCAAGAAATTTAACAATAAGCTCTATCTTGAATTCGGCGGGAAGATTATATTTGACTATCACGCTTCGAGGGTATTGCCCGGTTTTGATCCCAACGTAAAAATGCGTCTTTTGCAGAAGCTAAAAAATAAAGCCGATATCATCCTGTGTATATATGCTGGGGACATAGAGAGAAGAAAGGTTAGGGCTGATTTCGGGATCACTTACGACGTTGATGCCATGAAGCTTATTGACGATTTGCGTGAGTGGGGCATCAATGTATTAGCTGTTGTGATAACAAGATTCGACAATCAACAGTCTGTAAAAATATTCAAAAACAAATTGGAGCGCAGAGGGGTTAAGGTCTATACGCATCGGTTCACAAAGGGATATCCCACTAATGTTAATCAGATTGTCAGTGATGAAGGGTATGGCCGAAATGAATATATTAAAACAAAGAAGCCATTAGTCATTGTTACGGGACCTGGACCAGGCAGTGGAAAGCTTGCTACCTGCCTTTCGCAATTGTACCACGATTATAAGAAGGGTAAAAAATCAGGCTATGCAAAATTTGAGACATTTCCAATATGGAACATTCCTCTCAAGCATCCAGTAAACGTGGCGTATGAAGCCGCTACAGCCGATCTGAAAGATTTTAACCTGGTAGATCCGCATCATCTAAAATCCTATAAGAAATCAACGATAAACTATAACCGCGATGTCGAAGTGTTTCCCATTCTAAAGAGAATACTGGAAAAGATAACGGGAGGCAAGGCCCTATACAAATCTCCTACCGATATGGGCGTAAATCGCGCTGGTTTTGGTATCGTTAATGATAAGATCGTAAGAAATGCGGCGAAAGAGGAAGTTATTCGCAGGTATTTCAGATATCGCTGTGAATATGTGCTCGGCTTTGTGGATAAGGATACGGTTGAAAGGGCTGATGAAGTAATGAAAGAACTTAAGTTAAAGCCCGAGAATAGAAAGGTAGTCGTACCGGCCAGACATGCTGGAAATGATGCAAAGAAAAAAAATAAAGGCAATAAAGGCATCTTTTGTGGCGCTGCGATTGAATTGAAAGACGGATCGATTGTAACTGGAAAAAATTCACCGCTTATGCATGCAGCATCAAGCCTTGTATTAAACGCAATAAAGACACTTGCAGGCATGCCAGATAAATTACACCTTTTGCCACCGAACATAATAGAATCGATAGCAAATCTGAAAGAAAATGTTTTAAGTGAAAAAACTATCAGTCTTGACTTAGAAGAAGTGCTAATAGCTCTTAGCATGAGTGCAGCTACGAATCCAGCCGCACAACTTGCAATGGAAAGATTAAAGGACCTCAGAGGTTGCGAAGTTCATATGACGCACATGCCTGCCTCAGGTGATGAAGCAGGTCTAAGAAGACTTGGGGTCAATCTTACAAGCGATCCGAACTTTTCTTCGACTAGTCTTTTTTCGGCGTAATACAAAATACTATTAGGAAACGAGGTAACTAATGAGTGGGATATTCGGGGTGATTTCAAAGAAAGATTGCGTAGAAACGTTGTTCTACGGAACGGATTACCATTCTCATCTGGGTACGGAATTCGGAGGCATGGCGGTTCTCGGAAGAAAGTTTACGCGCCAGATTCACGATATCAGCCAGGGGCAATTTAAATCGAAATTCTTTGCAGATTCAAAAAACATGAAAGGCAACAAGGGTATTGGGGTCATAAGCGCCTTTGAAGAACAGCCAATGTATCTCAACTCCAAATTTGGACCTTTCTGCCTTGTTACAAACGGAATCATAGAAAATGTCGATGAACTTGCAAGCAATCTCTTACATAGAGGGATTTCATTCACTGAAGTGAGCAAGGGAGCGGTAAACACAACTGAATTGGTGGCTAAGCTGATCAGCCAGGGAACTAGTTTAGTAGATGGAATTGAAAAAATGTTTGCAGCGATAAAAGGATCCTGCTCTTTGCTCATTTTAAACAAAGATGGAATTTATGCAGCAAGAGATAGGCTTGGCTACACCCCCCTTGTAGTCGGTAAGCGCGAGGGCTCTTGTGCAGTCACCTCCGAAACTTGCGCTTTCTCAAACAGCGATTACAAAATTGTAAAATACCTAGAACCCGGTGAAATAGTTCTTCTTAAAGAAAAAGGCATGATAGAAAAACGTCCCGGAAGAAAAACAAATCAGATCTGCGCATTTATGTGGATATACACAGGTTTTCCTGCCTCAAGCTATGAGGGGATAAACACCGAAATAGTTCGAGAGAAATGCGGGCGTTGTCTTGCAAAGCATGATAAGGATATTAATATCGATCTAGTAGCCGGTGTACCGGATTCTGGAATCGCACATGCAATAGGCTATGCTATGGAAAGCAAAAAACCTTACAGGAGGCCTCTGGTAAAGTACACTCCTGGCTACGGAAGGAGCTACACGCCACCATCGCAGCAAACGCGCGATTTAATTGCCAGAATGAAATTGATCGCCATAAAAGAAATCATAAAAGGCAATAGAATTGTAATCTGCGAGGATTCCATAGTTAGGGGAACACAGCTTAAAAATTTTACCGTAAACAAACTGTGGGATGCAGGTGCAAAAGAGGTGCATATAAGGCCGGCATGTCCGCCGCTGATGTTTCCTTGCCGATTCAATCTATCCACACGAAGCATAGACGAGCTTGCAGCAAGAAAAGCGATACGTTCGCTCGAAGGACATGATCTTGAGGATGTTTCAGAATACATAAAGACCGATTCTAAAAAATATGAAAAAATGGTCAACTGGATCGCAAAGGATCTGGACGTTACCTCGCTTAGATATCAAACTATTGACGATATGATTAAGGCAATCGGATTGCCTAAAGAAAAATTATGTCTCTATTGTTGGACCGGCAAGTGTCCCAAAGTTCAAGGCTAAAGAGAAAGGAAAAAAATGGCTGAAATTAAAAAAATTGGTACCATCAAAGTAATTATATGCGACGATTCAAAAAATGCTGCCAAACATGGCGCTGAAATCTTTGCTGAGGTTATAAATAAGAAACCAGACGTAGTGTTGGGGCTTGCAACTGGGAGTACGCCTGTAGAACTTTACAAGGAACTTATACGCATGAATAAGGAAGGAGCATTAAGCTTCAAGCGGGTAAAATCTTTCAATTTGGATGAATACCTAGGATTAACGGGTGATCATCCGCAAAGCTACCGTTATTTTATGAATAAAAACTTATTTGACCATATCGATATCGAAAAGTCAAATACGCTGGTGCCGGACGGAACGTCTAAAAAACCAGAGGTTTCCTGCAAGCAATATGAAGAATCAATCAAAAAAGCCAATGGTGTAGACCTGCAGCTTTTGGGCATCGGCAGTAACGGCCATATTGCATTTAACGAGCCGGGCTCTCCTCTAACCTCAAGAACAAGGGTTGTTGATTTAAAAGAAAATACGATTAACGATAACGCGCGTTTTTTTAGCAACAAATCAGAGGTTCCAAAGAAGGCCGTTACAATGGGGATAGGTACAATTTTGGAAGCAAAAAAAATTGTTCTTATTGCAACCGGGGCAAACAAAAAAAATGCGGTCAGTAAATCGTTAAACGGAAAACCTGATACCGATATTCCTGCATCTTTTCTACAAAACCATCCAGATTGTACGTTTATTGTCGATAAAGAAGCTTCGTCGCAACTTTAAAATAGAACTTTTGTGTGCGGTATCATAGGTTATACAGGCAAGCGGAATGCTAAAGAGATCCTCTTAAGAGGTCTAACCAGATTGGAATATAGAGGATATGATTCCGCTGGTATCGCTATATTGGAAAATGGCCGCCTCAATGCACTATTGAGTGGGAATAAATTCGGTGCGGCTAGGGGTAGCTGTAAAACTGAAAATAAAAAAGGAGGAAATGCAAGATGGAGGCAGCCATGAAAGTTGACATCAATCTAGCAAAGGAAATGGGCTTATCGGAAGGGGAATTTACCGAAATAAAAAAGTTACTCGGTAGAGATCCTAATTTTACCGAACTCGGTGTTTTTTCGGCAATGTGGTCGGAGCACTGCAGCTACAAGAATTCAAGAAGGTTGTTTAAGCTGTTTCCGACTAAGGGCAAACAGGTTCTTGTAGGGGCAGGCGAGGAAAACTCAGGGATAGTCGACATAGGGGACGGTGACGGCGTTGCATTTAAAATAGAAAGCCATAACCATCCATCTGCGGTCGAGCCGTTTGAGGCCTCTGCTACCGGTATAGGTGGTTGCCTTAGAGATATCTTTACGACAGGGGCAAAACCTGTCGCTGTATTAGGTGCTCTTAGATTCGGTAGCCTTGACAATCAAAAGGTTAAAGAGTTATTTAAAGAAGTAATTCGTGGGCTTGCACATTACGCGAACACAGCCGAAGTAAGTGCTGTTGGTGGAGAATCATACTTTGATGAAAGCTACGAAGGTAATCCTCTTGTTAATGCTTTTGTTGTTGGCATTGTTAAAAATAAAAACATAATTAGAGGAGTCGCATCCGGAACCGGCAATCCTGTATATTACATCGGCGGCGATACCGGAAGAGACGGGGTTGGTGGAGCTAGTTTCGCTTCTAAGGAAATAACCGAAGAATCTGCGCAAACAGAAAATGCTGTAGCCCTCGGTGACGCAGAACTTGGAAAGAGACTTAGAGAGGCCTGTCTAGAATTAATAGAAAAAGGGTTAGTTGTTGGCATGCAGGACATGGGAGCCGCCGGCCTAACATGCTCATCTTGTGAAACCGCAACAAGAAGCGGAACCGGCATTGAAATAGATGTCTCTCTGATACCCCAAAGAGAAAAAGGGATGACGCCTTACGAAATCTTGCTTTCAGAGTCACAGGAAAGAATGCTTGCTATCTTAAAAAGCGGAAAAGAAGAAGAGGCTCTCGCGGTATTGAAGAAATGGAACATCACCGCTGTAAAGATAGGAATCGTTACTGACGACAAGATGATGAGGGTCAAAGAAAAAGGAGTTACCGTATGTGAGGTTCCGGCAGATGCGCTAACTAAAGAAGCTCCTCTATACGAAAGAGAATCAAAAGAACCTGCCTACCTGAAGAAAACACAATCCATAGACTATGCCTCCATTAAAGAGCCGGGAGATTTCAACAAGGTAATACTTACTCTATTAGATACGCCTACAATTGCTAGCAAGGAATCTGCTTACAAAAACTTCACCTTTATGAACAAAGACGAAGTTCACGTAGGTGCTGGTTCGGATGCTGCTATCATCAAAATAAAGGGCTCGAAAAAAGCCCTTGCTATCAGCGTTGATTGTAATGGCAGATTCTGTTATCTCAATCCGCTTAACGGTGCAGCAATGGCGGTCTCTGAAGCCGCAAGGAATGTTGTTTGTTCTGGCGCTCATCCACTTGCAATTACCGACGGTTTAAATTTCGGTAATCCCATGAAGCCCGAGAATTACTGGCAATTTGAAAAATGTATCGAGGGATTATCAAAAGCGTGCAGGGAACTTGGTACACCTGTCATAAGCGGCAACGTCAGCTTCTACAACGAAAATCCGAAAGGTGCAGTAGATCCTACACCGATGGTTGGAATGGTAGGGGTTATAAAAGACGTTGACA
>JABMRN010000218.1 GCA_013202515.1 Candidatus Omnitrophota bacterium
ACAAAGCCTTTCTTCTCGTATTCCTTCTTAATCTCGTCAAGTTCAAGGTTTATCTGCTTCGATAACCGCTTCTTATCCTCTTCTTTAAGCTCTAAGCGATCCTCGTATGCTGGTATCTCCAGTTCTTCTTGCTCTTCCGCCCGCTCCGGGGCATCTTGCATCTTAATGTCTTCTGGCATTGTTACTCCTTACGGTATCTTGACTTGAGCAGTATCGTCTTTTTGATTCCTTCTCCACATATCTTCGGCACACCAGATAGCTACAATTATCATTTCCCTCATTTTCCTTAACTCTTCAAGCGATAATTCCGCTACTGAACCATTCACTCCAAAATCCATCTCAGATTTATTGTATCCTATCGTTATTAATTTTTCCATTTATCCCCATGATGTTGTAGGCATTTCCCACTCCTTACACGTTAGAGAAAGACGAACCGACTCCAGCGCGTCTTCTTGCTTTACCCTCTGCCCTCGATCTATTCTTCCGGCTCATGGCTTTCGCCTTGTACGGCAACTGCTGGATAACCGCACCAGCTATCGACCTGGCCATAACCAAATCATCAAGGAAACTACCATCTGCCTCTGGTTCTCCGCGTTTCTCATTCCTTACGAATACCCGGCATTGTGCTATCAGGTCCGGGTCACGGAGTTCTGTCGCGTGTTTGCGTATCTCTTCCGCCATCTGGTCTAAGGCAGGTCTTCTTGTCCTTGAAGTCGTTGACCATCCCCGCTTCGGTGTTATCCTTGTCTGGCCCTTTTTATGCTCTTCTACACGGGTGTAATAGAGATTGCTCCCCAAGTCTTCAAGCTCTTTAGCGGTTGTATACCCATGATTATTGTTCTCCGGGGCATTATTCGCGTTATTGTATAGTTTTTCCAAGAGGAACGACCTGTATGCCAAGTCCTCCGGGGGCATGATACCGTTGATAACAGCCTGGGTATTCAATGTCCACTTGTCCAGCACGATCGCTACACTCTCATCGCCCTTCGGCAAACCTTCCGCTGAATCTGATCCCAGCGCGTATTGATGTTCTTTACGAGGCATTTCGAATATCTTTACCCAGCCGTCTGCCCGCTCAAGTATCTTTATCTTATTATCGACCTCGACCAAGTTCGCCCGGATGAAGAAACCATTGGGGATTGCTTGTCCCGGTGAACGTCTGGTCATAAACTCCCATTCCCGGTGTTTCTCCAGCTCCAGCATATCGAAGAAAGGACTGCCTGACTTGAGATAGTTGATGTCTACCTCCTGTGCCAGGTCTGCCTCGGTACGTCTTTCAGCCTCACCATCGTACCACGGAGAACGTACCCTGCCGCCCTTGAGTCCATGCGGGGCGGATTGATCCTTTAGCTCATTCCACTTGGCAAAGGCTTCATCAAGGCTACCCAAAGGTATCTTCTTGCCCCTGTCATCGATGTAGTACGCGCCTTTGGACTTGAGCGGGTGTAATGTCCAATGTAAGGATATTTTCGCTATCTTCTCTTTATACCCATTGGACAGCGTGGCAAACTTGTTGCCGGAGCCTTTAGGGGTTGATACTGGTAGTCTGCATTTGGAGACATCGCCCGTGGCGGTCCATGCGGCGTCAACTACCGCAGACTCCCACTTGCTCATTTCATCCAAAAGAATGGCCTTACTTCTACCCCCAGAGCCAAAATCTGCATTTGCGGATTCACCCACGATAGTGTTCCCGAGTTCGGGGTTGTGTATCTTCATATAACTACTATGCTTGCGCCAATCAAAACCTTCCGGCTTCATCCAACCTGGTAAATATTCCACACAAAAGCGCATCTTTTCGAATAACGTGTCCATTACCTTGGGCTTATCAACAAATTCTTCTTTTCGCGAACCCACTCTAAAATCTGAACCATCCTCAAAAAGCCATTTATGGATAAATACATATAAAACCATCCACGAAGCTCCCATATCTCGGCTTTTTTCGGTCAAAAAATCATACTGTTCATCTATGGCTTTAACGACATTCGTAATATAATTATCCTGGAAAGGATATGTTATGAACGGTAATACAGAAGGATCCCTGCGAGGGTCTTTTGTAGTGCAAAAAGTGTTCACCCAAAATAGTATGTCTTTTTTGCTTAATGCCATCACCCGCAGACGTAAATCATCGTCCATTTCGCATTGCTTGAGCATTTCAGCACGAAACTTTATGTTTTCTTCAAAATTTTTGGGATAATTTTCTAATGTCATATCGTATTTAATTGTGCATATTCACCAAATAGATCAAGGGCTGCTTCGTTGTAAACATGCGCCGCTGCTTCTTTGTGTTTGAATAAACCTAAGTAAATTAATTTTCCCTTATGCCGTATGCGAGCTTCCCACGAACCCCCATTTGCCCGGACACCCTTATACCCAGAAGTTTTCCCCCACAATCGTCTATGCTGGGCACTTTCTGCATATGAACATACCCTCAAATTCTGTTTCCTATTATCCAATGTGTCAAAATTCCTATGATCCACGATTAATCCATCATGCAAGTCTAAACCCAAAACTTCACGAGCCATAATCACAGTTGTCCTTTTCTCTAAGCCGTCTTCTTTCTTTGAATTCCTTACGGCTCGAACACCTGATCTACCTATGCACACATGCCAGCTTTTCTCGCTTATTCTCGCATGATCCCCTTCATCTACAACAGCATTATATCCTTGCGTTAGGCTTATTTCCCGCGCAGTCGCTCGCTTATATCCTTCCATAATTCAGCACCAGACCTATTCTCTATATGCACTTGAGTGAATTTACGGTTATCCTCGACATTTATGTGAACCGAGCCATCGCCCTCGATCTCTTTTCGAGCGGCATCTAATGCCTGTATCGCAATAGCTGGTTTGTTTAGAATTGTTCTGTGGAAGGCTGTTGAGTATCCCCTCAGCCTGAAACCCTTATTTGCTATATCAACCCGGCTGACGTTCTTGAGGTAAACGTCACGCATGCGATTGATGATCTTCTTCCATTTGGCTTTAGCCTTGTATGTGCTGTCAATCGTAAATGGGGATATTGCAATATCGTATTGCTCTTCAAATAAGCCTACAATCTCTTTCGTGGTATATCCTCCCGCAATCCATGAGCAGATTTGAAATTGGTATCGGCGATCATCAAATGAACCGCGTTCTTTAAGGCGAGCGGCAATAGACTTGCCGGGGGGATTCCTAGGTCGTTTTCGTGTCTTCTTTTTTACGGTCACATTATCGCCCCCCGAAGATATTTGTGGCTCTTTATAAAGAGTTTTCAGATATGTATAGTATGGCTGGGGTTGAGCGGAAATGCAAGAATTATTTTTATTTTCCCCCTTATACCTGATCCCGCGTAACCGAAGTAAACCCGGATATTGAGAATTGAGTCTTCATGTTTTCTTTCATGTTCAAATACTCCTGTGCGACCAGGGCATACACTACACGTTTATCGCCGTTTATATATTTGGAGTTATTCATCGCGAACATACCGCCTCCGACATCCCCTCCGTCTACCTGTGCGGCAAGTAAGCATACGTTATCGTACCCCAGCGCTTCAAGCTTCTTCCACAGCTTTTCGAATTCGAGCTTTACCTCTTCAACCTTTTCCGGGTCCCTCATTTCTTCGCCTCCGCTTTTATTGCTTTCAATATGTTTATGTAAGCGTTTACTGATTCCAT
>JABMRN010000219.1 GCA_013202515.1 Candidatus Omnitrophota bacterium
CGTATAGATTCCCGCTTCCGCGGGAATGACAGAGGTGAGGCGGTTTTCGCTGTCGTAAGTATAGGTATTAGTTGCACCACTCTAAGTACTACCTAAAAAAATAACCCCATTTATTTAAAGGAGTTACAACAAAACTACCAACTCGACCCCCACTTATTTTTCGTCAAGTTTCGGTAGTTTTTTTCCAGCTTGCGAGTAATGCAACCCCCGCTGGACGAGACCTTCTGAGAAAGAACAACCTTGCAATATCATCAAATATATCATACGAATGGTTTTCTGTCAAATTGCCTAACAGCATGGGCTTATTCTGCCTATATTCTTGACTTTTCTGTAGTATTTTTCCCTCGGGTGGTATCTCCTATGAACCCTTTTTAAGTCACCTATGTCTAGTCGTGTATAGATCTGAGTCGTTTCTATTCGCTTATGCCCAAGGAGTGTCTGTACATAGCGAACATCAGCTCCGTTCCGCAGCATCTCTGTAGCACAGCCTACCCTGAAACTATGGGTTGTAATCTTGCTCTTTATACCGGCGAGTCTAACATATTCCTTTATAAGGTCACATAGAGAGTGATTATTCAGCATATTGCCTTTTCTTGATAAAAAGAGAGCTTTTGAAGCACCATTAGCTAGCCGCGGTCTTAGGTTTTCTATGTAGTCTCTTAGTGCCTTATCTGCAAATGAGCCAAAAGGAACTACCCTCTGGTATGACTTGCCGCCTTTTGGTTTTCTTATGATAATCTGTCGTGCTTCAAAATCAAGATCACCAATCTCTATATGGCATAATTCGTCTGACCTTATTGCCGTTGAATACAATAACTCTATTATAGCCTTATCCCTTGCTGCCAATTCCTTCGATGAGTCTGTGCTCTCTAATATCCGTGTTGCCTCGGAGTCCTTTAATAGGTTTGTGGGAAGGCCTGTTTCTTTTTTGGGAAGTTCTACGTATTCTGTGGGGTCCTTTTCGATATAATCAAACCGGGTTAAAAATTGAAAGAATTTACGTACAATAAGAAGATGGTTATGCCTTGAGGCGGCTGACCAGCCGCCTCCTTCGACACCTTTATAATCGTGTAATTCCTTATAGTAGCCCATTATGATATGCTTTGTTACCTCTTTAGGTTCTTTTATCTCTTGTTTTTCAAGCCACTCAAAGAATATCTTCAGTTCTCTTATGTATTTTTTTATGGTCCTTTCGGCAAAACCTCTCGTTGTGATATAGGTATTAAATTGAAGGGCTAATTTATCAAAAAAGGTGTCGTTTTTCTCTATGAGTACTTGTCTTGGCCTTGTATCGGGGAATTTACTCCGCAGGAATGCGGGAATATTAAGCCTCTTTGAGGGGTTTTTGTCTATAAGCTCTTCTCGGAAAAAGATACGGTAGAACCTTTTAACCCCTTCTAGTTTATCTCGTATAGTGGAGTGGGTATAATTCTTGCCGTTTGGCGTTCTGTAATTCCAGATATACTCGGCATATCCTGCTAAATCTTCGTACTTAACAGAAGTGATAGATTTAATATCCCTTTCTTCAAGATACAGTGTGAATGCTCTTAGATTATCGAGATAACACCTGCTTACCCTGTATCCATAATGCTTCTTCAGATAGTTGCAGTAACGCCTTAGGGATTCCTCATGAGAGTAGTAACGCTTGGAGCGCGTTATTCTCTCCGGGGTTGGGATAATATCGCAGTACTTAAACGGATTAAGCTTGAGTACGCCCCATGTCATCAGATAGTCGCAAAATCTCCTTAATGCCTTTATGTGATAGTGGACTGTGGTTTGTGAATTGCCCATACTAAAGAGATTAAGCTGGAACTGCCTTATATTCTCTTCGGTTAGGTTTTCGATTGTCCCCATTTCATTATTATTCATAAAATCATAAAGCCTTATAATTGAGCGCCTGTATTCATCAAGGGTATTCTTGGCTTTACCTTCCATGCGCCTGAAAAATTCATCCTTTAATGCATGCAGGCTAATGGCGCTTATGCTTTCGGGCTTTCGGTCTTCAGCTATAGTTAACTCTTTTATTTGCATGGTGTTAAGTTGTAGAAGAGCGCCTTTCTTCAAGTTCTTCGGGTTCTGTAAGCTTTATCTCGCTATTTAACCTATAAAGCGTCTCTTTGCCTTTACACTTTTTGACTATTTCTAATATACAGGCTTCTTCTAAGTATCTTATGTTGTCTCTTATCTTATAGCCGGGCCAGGCGGTAAACCTTGCTATGTCTCTGCGGCTAAACATCTCTTTATTCATATTGCGGATTTTGTTTAA
>JABMRN010000014.1 GCA_013202515.1 Candidatus Omnitrophota bacterium
GGATTCATTTCTCCTAATCCTTTATATCTTTGAATGCGCATTCCGCGCTTGCCTTCAGTTCTCACATAACCCAACAGCTCCTTAAGGCTGAATAGCTCCCTTGATTCTTCTGCACATCTAACTTTATAAAGCGCCGCTCTTTTTGATCTTGCCTCTTCCTTTTTAAGCTTTTTACCTTTAACCTCAAATGCCGGATCGTAGTCTGAAATATCCACCTTGAGCTGCTTTATTTTGCTTATGATGTTATCAAGCTCTCTGGCTTCATAAAACTCGGTTACATCTATAGCCTTGGCTACTTCCTCGCGCGTCACCTTTTCGCCAGCACCCGCCACAACCAGGTCCTTGCCTACACGCTTTTCCTGCAGTTTTATGAGCTTGGCCAATTCATCCTCATTATACAAAAATATGGCCTCATCCTCCACTTTCGCACTATACGCAGGGAGCTTTTTGGTCTTTGGGTGTCTTAAAGACAGGTATTTTGAGAATTTCACTCCACGCCTGTCTATTGAATGAGAGAGGCTTTCCAGCTCAATAAGAAGGTCCAAAAGCGCCCTCAATTTCTTATCTTTCAGGATAGCCTTGTCGCGCAGCCTTTTAACCTCCATGTTCTCTGTGCCGAGTTCTATGAGGAGGCTGTTCATCTCTTCTTCTGTTTCAATGTATTCCTCCCTATTGCCCCTTTTTATTTTATATAGGGGCGGCTGTGCTATATAAATGTGCCCCTTTTCCACAAGCTGGGGCATCTGCCTGTAGAAGAAAGTCAAAAGAAGCGTTCTTATGTGGGAACCGTCAATATCGGCATCGCACATTAGAATTATTTTACTGTATCTTAATTTTTCGAGATTGAATTCGTTTGAGATACCTGTGCCGATCGCCGTTATTATCGTTCTTATCTCTTCGTTGCTTAATACCTTATCAAGTCTTGCCTTCTCAACATTTAAAATTTTTCCCTTTAACGGCAAGATTGCCTGGAATCTTCTGTCGCGGGCTTGCTTCGCACTATTATGAACAAAAACACCGCTAGCCAATGCAAAATTATGGACATTTGGGATTTCGATATCATAGACATCGACTTTTTCGTTCAAAAAAACGATTTTCTTAATTTTATGGTTATAGTTTCGGACGGCCTCGACAAGCTCCTCCCTATCATTAAAAAACCTTTCCTGTAGCGTATTTAATTTAAGTAGATTTTTGTTTACTTTCGGCAATGCCGTTCTTTCCTTTTCATAATAATCAATATCGCCGTACTTTTCATATACCTTTCTCAGGAATCCCATGCTATTACTGAAATACGTCTTACTATAAGCATCTTTTCGTGTTCTCCTAAAATCCAGAGTCCACTGTTCCTTGGTTTTTCCTCTTCTCCAGTTCGAAAGATCCATGTCCTGCCACTGCTTTTTACTTTTTTCGGATAAATATTCTTTTGCCCCGGGGTAATCCCTAAAATATTGCCTAACCCTATCAGACTGTTTTTCTCTATTTTCTTTCTTGGCCCAATATCTCTTTTGAGCCCTAGTAAGCCTTGCTAATGACTCTTTTCTATAATGTTCGTTTTTGTAATAAAAATCCAAGAATTTCTCAACCATATATTTCTTATATTTTGGGTCTTCCCATTGCTTTTTTGCCCTTGCCCTTAATGCCTCCCCCAATCTTTCCTTCATAATTTTTGATATCTTCTTGCGATATTCGAGGCTCCGCTTAATTCTATTGCATTTCTCTATCGCGTCTTGCCTGTGAAGGGTGCGCGAGATATGTCTTTTATGAAGGCCTAGATGGTTTTCTTTACTCATCCTAACGATATTGTCAGGGTTATTGTTCAATTTGTTAAAATCGGCGTGGTGCTTGTGAGAGCCTGAGTTTTTATCATAAACCCCATTCCCAACATTGTAATCATCCGCCAGCATGTGGGTGAATGTCCATTTATTGGTTTTAGGGTTAAAAATCATCTCATATCCTTCTATTGTTATCCTATGTTTTATTTCTGAAAGCTTCTTTCTAAGCGGCATAAGGCTCATGTTGGGTTTTAGATCTTTTGCCTGCACATAGGCAGTGTCTCGCAGCATAAACTTGTGGTCCGGGGTACAAATTATCTCGTCTCCATTATCCAGCACTACTTTTACCACAGACGCGTTCCTTCTGGTAAGCCGAGGATGCAAAATCTTCTCTA
This sequence comes from Candidatus Omnitrophota bacterium, assembly GCA_013202515.1. Classification (GTDB taxonomy): domain Bacteria; phylum Omnitrophota; class Gorgyraeia; order JABMRN01; family JABMRN01; genus JABMRN01. The sequence continues at coordinate 2,168 of JABMRN010000014.1, forward strand.
CGCCGACAGCGCCGTTATCTTTTATGACATAACAATAATTCGTTTTCCCTTCCAGCCATTCTTTTCTGAGCTCTTCAAATGTCAAATTCCTTCCATCGGCTAGGGCCACTTTAGTGTCTCCCGAAAAACAGCCCCCGGCTGAATCGCCTTCCACAAGATAAACCTCTGTCATGGATGGATCCTCTTCCGAACAATCAGCGAGTTTTCCCGGCAACGCTCCTGATTCAAGCGCACCTTTTCTCCGGGTAAGCTCTCTTGCCTTTCTTGCAGCATCCCTTGCCCGTGCAGCTAAAACCGCTTTTTCCACGATCTTATTTCCGACTGAGGGGTTTTCTTCAAGAAAGGAACCCAGCGTTTCGTTTGTTATTGCCTCGACGATTCCCTCTACCTCGGAATTGCCCAGCTTTGATTTGGTCTGACCCTCGAACTGTGGATTGGGGATCTTCACGCTTATAACGGCTGTAAGCCCTTCCCTCGTATCGTCGCCGGTAAGAGAGGCGCCGTCCTTTAAAATCTTTTTTGATCTGCAGTACTGATTAAGGGTCCTTGTAAGGGCCGACTTAAATCCGGTCAGGTGTGTTCCGCCTTCTATAGTATTGATGTTATTGGCGAAACTGAATATATTTTCTGCGTATCCGTCGTTATACTGCATCGCAAGTTCGGCTACAACGTAATTTTTCTCTTTGATAAAATACATCACCTTTTTATGCAGCATGTTCTTGTTTTTATTAAGGTGCTCCACGAACGAAACAATGCCCCCTTTGTAGCTAAAGATGTTTTCCTTATCCGTTCTTTCGTCTTTAAGCGTTATCGTAATTCCCTTGTTCAAAAAGGCAAGCTCTCTAAGCCTGTTGGATAAAATATCAAAGTTGTACATAAACTTGGCGCCAAAGATTTCCCTGTCCGGTTTAAAGGTTACGCTTGTGCCTGTTTTCTTTGCCTTCCCAACCGTCTTCATCTTTGAGGCAGTTTTGCCCTTTTCGTACTCCTGAAAATATATAGTGTTGTCTCTTCTTACCTCCACTTCAAGCCATTCGGACAGCGCGTTCACGACGCTGACTCCGACACCGTGCAAGCCCCCGGCTACCTTGTAAATCCTGTGATCGAATTTACCCCCGGCGTGAAGCGTGGTCATGACAACTTCAAGGGCTGGTTTTTTGAGCTTCTTGTGCATGTCTACAGGTATGCCCCTGCCGTTATCGATAACGGTTACGCTGTTATCGCCATGGATTTCGACATTGATAGTATCGCAGTAGCCTGCCAATGCCTCGTCGATTGAGTTATCAACCACCTCAAACACCAGGTGATGAAGGCCCCTTGTTGTGGTATCGCCGATATACATCGCCGGTCTTTTTCTTACGGCGTCGACGCCCTCTAATACCTGTATAGTGGTGGCATCGTATTTTTTGACCTGAGAGGCATCTGCCGTAGAAGCTTTTTCTTTCTTTAGGTCCTTATCTTTTACATTTTGATTGTCTGTTTTCGCCTTCTTCTTCATTCCTTGATTCCTTTCGGTCGCCTAGGATAATGGGTTATATTTCTCCTATCCTGAACCTTATTTCCTTTATTTTTTTTGTCTTTAGCTGTTTATTAAGCCTTCTTATTATTTCGTTTTTTTTAAGCGTCAGCTCATAGAGCCGGCTTGAATCGCTTACGTTTACCGATAGTTTTCCGGAGCGGAGATTCTTGGGTTTTGTGTGTTCCGAAGCATCTTTTCCGACGGCCCCTTTCCACAGCTCAAAAAAATCAACATCTCTACCGCCCTCCTTTTTCTCAATCTTATCGATAAGGCCTTTTAGTACATCCTTTAGGGGCGCATTGTCTTTATTCATTGCCCAAGCTGCATCGGCAAGACGACGTAGATATACTCGCCGCCTATTCTTAAAACGCCGGGTTTGTCGGCATCCTCTATTTCAAGCTCTATTTCTTCCTGGCTTAAATTCTTCAGTGCATCTATTATGTATGCAGGGTTAAACCCTACTGAGACGTTCCTTCCACCGTATGTTATACTGACTTCCTCTTTAACTTCTCCCATATATGGGGCGCTTTTTGAAACCGTTATCTTATTCTTTGCTATATCCATTTTTACAGCAAGCGAATCCTGATTCGTAAATAAGCTCGCCCTTTTTGTTGCCGCCAATAGTTCATTTCTGTTGACCTTGATCTTTTCCTGCCGCTCTTTCGGTATTACCTGTTCGTAGCTAGGGAATTCACCCTCTACAAGCCTTGATATTATCCTGGTTTTTCCAAGATCAAAAAACACCTGATTTTCACCGAATGATATCTTTAAATCCCCCTCATCATCTAAGATCTTCAATAATTCATTTGTTGTTTTAGAAGGAATAATGACCCTCTTATCAAGGCTGCTTTTCCCCTCAAACCCCTCTTCGGTCACTGCCAGCCTTCTTCCGTCTGTTGCCACTAGCTTTAGTTTTTGGTTCTTTATGATAAAAAGCACCCCATTTAAAATGTACCTAGCTTCATCCTTGCTTACCGCGAAGTTCGTTAAGGAAAGCATTTTCTTTAACAGACCGCAGGAAATAGTAATTGCATCTTTGTCTTTAAATTCGGGTGTCTGGGGGAATTCTTCTTTAGGCAAGCCCACTATTTTAAAATGCGCCTTCCCGCAGTCTATATATACTGTATTGTTCTTCTTTAATAGAACCGACATTGTATTTTCATTGGGAAGTTCTTTAACTATGTCTATAAGTTTTTTTGCCGGTATTGTTATGCTTCCCACTTCTTTTATCTTAGCTTCTATTTTAGATGATATACCTATATCTAGATCTGTTGCCGCTACCTTTATGGTGCTTTCATCTGCTTCAAGTAGGAGGTTTGATAATATAGGTAGTGCGTTTTTCGCTGATATAGCACTTTGGGCTATTTGTAGAATTTTCAAGAAATCAGCTTTTGTGGTTTCAAAATGCATTATACATCTCCTTTTCTAGTTTACTCTAATGTATTAATAAAGTAGTACTATATAGTAGTGCTGTTGATAACTTAACAATCCCTAACCTGCTACCAAGCAACAACTTACAAAAATTAAGTTATCAACAGCTTTTCCACATATTAACAGTTTCTTATACTAACCCTTAATGCGCCGAAGCAATTTATTAACTATTTCGCGGACACTTTCCTTGCTTTCCAACGCCTTTTCTATCTTGTTGCAGGCATGGATTATTGTCGTATGATCCCTTCCGCCAAAATAGCCGCCTATTTCGGGAAGAGAAAGATTTGTTAGGTCCCTGCATAAGTACATAGCAATCTGCCTTGGGTATACGACGGTCTGGGTCCGCTTTTTTGTTTTCATATCCTGGAAAGATATGTTAAAAAACTCTGAGACCTTTCTTTGAATCAACTCCACGTTTATGTTTTTTTCACCCTCGGTTATCATTCCTTTTAATACTTCCCTTGCCAAAGCTACCGACATGCTTTTTCCCGTGAGCTTGACGTAGGCAACAACCCTAATAAGGGCCCCTTCAAGCTCCCTTATGTTTGTTTTTATGTTTTCTCCGAGGAAGTATAAAACATCATTTGGAACAGGTACTGTTTCCCGTTCGCTCTTTTTCTTTAAAATTGCAACCCTTGTTTCAAAACCAGGAGGTTGTACATCGGTAACAAGCCCCCACC
>JABMRN010000220.1 GCA_013202515.1 Candidatus Omnitrophota bacterium
ATTTTATCATCGTAGATTTCGTCTACGAACTGAACTTCGATAAAATGGTTTCCGCTTCCGAGCGTACCGGATTGCCGCTTACCTCTTTGATATGCCCTTTCGGAAATCTCCGAGGGATCAGCGCCTTCCATGCATCCTTTTTCTTCGGTATGTTCAAGATCCTCTTTAGTGCCAAATCCTTTTTTTACTGCCCATGCGGCGCCTTTGGTTAATATTTTTCTTTCTTCGTCGGCAGTTACGCGTATTTTTCCTTCAGAGCCCACGCCGGCAGGTATATGATTGTAAAGGGCATAGACAAGATCTTTAACCTTCGGCCTAATTTCTTTTTCTGTAAGATTTGTTTTTACGAGCCTGATCCCGCAATTTATGTCATAACCAATTTGTCCTGGTGAAATTATTCCTTCTTCTTCTATATCAAAAGCAGCCACGCCGCCAATCGGCGCTCCATAGCCCCAGTGAATATCTGGCATGGCAAGCGAATATTTAACGATACCAGGCAAGGTGGCAACATTAGCAACTTGTTGCAAAGCTTTATCGTGCCTTATATTTTTTAAAAGGTTTTCATCTGCATAAATAAGTCCCGGCACCCGCATACCCTGCATAAAACTCTTTGGTATTTGCCACCTATAATCGTCTATCTTTTCGAGCGGACCTTGCCAGCCTTGCATATTAACACTTATGTCTAAACATCAAATACTATATCTACTGAATATCTGCCGTCTATCTCTTTTATTGTTAAATCGTGATATGTAGCGGCCTTGATTTCTGTTTTAAGCCTGTTCCTGTTTGAGCCTAGATGCCTGCCATTGGCATGCGCCATTATCCTAGTGCTACTTATGTCGATTATATCGAAATCAAAAAAAATGATGCCCTTAGTATAAAAATTGTACAATAATTCGTCAAGCCATGACACCAGAAGTTCTTCGGCAGACGGAGCCTCTAATTTTACATCTACGGCTACGCTCTTTTTTAATCCTGAAAGATCCGCAATTATATCAAACATGCCGAAGGCGGCATTTGAAAATAGCTCTCTTAGATCCTTGCCATAAACACGAAGCGCAATATCGGCAGTATGGGGGATCTCTTCATATCTCTTCATAAGAGCAATTTTAACCGTTTCATGGCGTTTCTGTATACATGAAGCGTAGCCTTTGTGACGGTCTCTTTTGAATAACTCTTTTCAACAATCTGTCTACCCGTATAGCCAAGTCGGTTTCGCAAGCGGTCGTCGGAAAGAACCTGTATGATTCTTGAAGCAAGTACTTCAAAATCTTTTATGGGAATCACATATCCTGTAATGCCATCCTGAATAATCTCGGGCATGCCTCCGGAATCTGTTACGATAATAGGCTTTGCAGATGAAAGCGATTCAAGCATGGTTAATCCAAACGGCTCACCTGAGCTTGAGGGATACATGCAGACCTTGGCAACTCCGTATAGTTCGGCAACTTCATCAAGTGTAAAGGAATCTATTAGTACATTTTTCTCAAGATTGAAAATCTTTACTAAATTCACCATATAGGCAATATCTTTTTGATGAGTCCCGCCCCAATCTATTATGTTTTTTGTACCAGCCAACACCAACATGACATCCGGAAAGCGTTGCTTTACTAAATTAAGGGCCTTTATGCTTACGTCACATCCCTTCGCAAGCCCCATTCTGGCCGGATGAAAGATTACGCGTTTTCCTTTAAGCTGCGGATATGCCTTTAATATTTTATCCGTATTAATATTCGGTCTGTATATCTTAGTGTCGATCCCGTGATGAATTACAGTAATCTTTCTGTCGTCAATACCCGCCCCCATCAGTTCTCTTTTAATAAAATGGCTTACCGCAATAATATGATTCCATTTTACATTACGCGTTAAATCCAAAAACATAAGGTCATCCCAAACATTGTGAGCCGTAAGTATTAACGGTATGCGATGTTTACCGGCATATTTTTCGAGAACTTCGGTATGCGGTTTACTAAAATAATGCATATTGTGAGCATGTATAATATCAGGTTTCACCTTGTCAAAAAAATTACTGAGCGCCTTGCCCACGTCCCCTTCCAATCCGGAAACCCCTCTTTTGGCAAGCCAGTTCAAATCCATTAGGGGAGTCCGGTAAATTTTTACTCCTTTGTAGGAATCTACCAGCTTTGACCCTTCAACAGAACCCGTAAGAAGGCTTACCCTATGACCCCTTTTTACCATCTCAGGCATTATTATTGTCAAATGTGTTTCGACACCTCCTATAATGGGAGGGAATCCCCAATGCAACTGGGCAATATTGATCTTCCTGCTAAAGACCTTTTTACCGTTTTTCTTTCTTGCCATGATTCACCTCGTCTTCAAAATTATACATCAATAATAATAGCCCAAAAGTCTGTCTATGACGGCCTTTCTCAATATAGTCCCTACAAGCCTTCCACCATCTAACACAGGAAGGCACCTTATAGATTTTTCGCTGAATATTTTTGAAATTTCTTCTACGGATGTTTCTTTCTTCACTGAAATAACTTTCTTTGTCATAATATCTTTCACTTTTTTCTTCATAATGCTAGACTGTGCTAAAGAGGTTATTACATCTCTTTCCGAAACAAATCCTACCAATTCGCCACCTTTATCTATAACCGGCAATCCACTCATCTTGCTCTTTATTAATATACTGCTCAGCTCTGACATTGAGCTGTTTTCCGATATCGAAACTATTTTCTTTA
>JABMRN010000221.1 GCA_013202515.1 Candidatus Omnitrophota bacterium
ATTATTGCCCTTGACCACCAATAACACTGCATATGAGCAAGCTTTCTTTTCCTATCAAAAGGAAATGAAATAATTACCATTAAGGAAACTGCCAGGAAAAGCAGAACTGTTAATAGAATAATCGTTGCCCAGGTTATTATCGAAATCAAAACTTTCATCTTAACTTTTTATTATCTAATTAAAAACCCGGATTAAATATTGAACTGTTTCGAGAAAAAACTGATCTGATATATTGTATCACAGCGAGATAAGAAATCAACTTCCCCGTTTTACCCCCACCCTCCTCCAACTCAAGCACTTTTAGGCATAAAAAAGGCCAGAATACAACTTATCCTGGCCATAGTTTAGGTAGTTCCCCGACAGTTTATTTATTTAGTGTATTCTGCATGAATAATACCGCCGGTTTTTTTATCGATAAAAATGAGATAAGAGTGATCTAGTGTAGCTAGGTTTTTTGAACGAAAACTAACTATCCATTGTCCTGGATGCCATGTTTCATTCTCGGTTATTTTCAGAGACGAGATATTACAGTTTTTATAACATGCCCCCTTTGATAGACAGTGTTCCTTAGCAATTGAAATAACTTGATTCTTGCTTATGCTATCAGAAAAATTTAGGTTTTTCATCTTGTAATTGTTTGAATTTATGATGCCGCAGCCATTAATCAATACAATGACTAATATAATAAGAATAAATTGTTTAATCATTCTATTTTTATCTTTGCCACTTCCTCAATCACTTTGTCCAAATCATCCATCTCGCAGGGCTTTACGAGGTATGCTGAGGCGCCGTATTCCTTGGCGGTTTCCACTTCTTTTTTCTCGGCGATGCGGGTGACCATGATGCAAACTGCTTTCTTGTCTATTTCTTTTATGCGGCGTAACGTCTCTATGCCGTCAATTGGTGAAAAGGGCATATGTACATCTATCAGGGTAACTAGGGGGCGTTCTTTGCGGAAGATCTCAACCGCAGTGATACCGTCTGTGGCGCTGAAGGTTGTAAAGCCCTTCATGGCATAGGTTTTTACAGTGTAGTCAACAATACCTTCTTCATCATCTACAACTAGGATTTTTAAGGGTTGGTTTTGCTTCATTTCCTAGCTCCTGAGTTAGAACATCCTCTTAGTTTTAATGGTTCCTTTAGAAGGTTCCTGACTGTCATCTTTGACAATGGGGAACTCTACGATCATGGTAGCGCCTTTTCCCTTGCCGGGAGAATCTGCCCAAACCCTACCGTGATGTTTCTGGATTATCTTGGTTACGGTTGAAAGCCCCATACCTTTTCCTTCGGTTGACGCCTTGGTAGTAACAAAGGGCGCAAATACTGCCTTAATCTTATCTTTGACAATGCCGTATCCGTTATCAGAGAAGCTGATTCTTACCAGGTCAGGGCTAGGAAGCTCTGCCTTGAGCCGGATAATCTTTTGTTGGCCTTGAGGCACAGCTTTTACGGCATGAATTGAATTGTTGGCAAAGTTTACCAGGACCTGAACCAGTTCCTGCTTTATCCCCTTCATGAGAGGAAGATTTACGGATATCTCTTTTTCAAAGTAGACGCCTTCATGTTTAAACTGAGGCTTGTAGAGCATAAAAAAAGAACTAACTACATCCTCTAACTTCAAGGTAACAAGGTCTGCTGGAACAGGTTTTCCGTAGTCTTCAATTGCATTGACCATGGTTGAAGTCCTATCCTGGGCATCGTCAATAAAATCCAGGCTCTCTGTAAGGTTCTTTAGCTTGTCTTTGGGGATACCGAGCTCTCTGAGCGTCTTTCTTATCAGGCCCACCTGGCCCTTGATCACTGACATGGGATTGTCTATCTCATGGGCTACAGAGTAGGAAAATAGGTCCATCTCGGCAATCCTTGCCTGGCGCTGGCGCTCCTCTATCTCTTTCCAAAACTGGGAGTTCTCGATGGCTAAGGCAGTTGAGTAGGATAGCGCTTCAAAGGCCAGAACATCATCAGGAGTATACATCTGATTACTGACTTTTGAGCCTATGGCCAAGAAGGCAATTAAGCTATCTCCTATAAAGCATGGAATAACTAGGCCGTTGTTTAGCTTGATTTTATCCGTACTGCCTACCTCTTCTGAGAGGAGAGGCTTCTTCTGTTGATTAAGCAAACTCACAAGAGGATAGTCAGGAGTAATGAGCTCTTGAAACCGCTCCTTTTCCGCCGCAGGATAACACTCTTTTAGCTGATAGCTTTTGTAATCTTCACTATAGAGATATACAGCGACGAAGGACACTTTTACGGTATCCACAACTCTCTTGGCGATGGCCTTGACGAGCTCATCTAGATCCCGAATACGCCCCATTGTCTTGGAAAGCTCTGTTAAAGTACGTTGGTAGTGGCGCTGGTCGTGTAGTAACACCTCCTCTGCCTGTCTACGTAGGAATGTATAAATAAATGGACCTGCGGAGGCAAGAATAATTGCCAAGAAAACTGGAGCCCAATACCAATTCACTCCAAGTAATTCTTGCAGTGAATTCTTACCCCATCCTGTTAGTCCTAATGGAACGCCTAAGACTAAAAGATAAACAATTATGAATATCCATGCGCGCGTAAAAACAACCTTAATATCTAAAAGATGATATTTGACAATTATGTAAGCCATTATGGATAATGATATAATAATAAAAATAAAACCAATCGGATATATTCCTACACCATAATTTACAACAAAATCAAATGAAGCAAGAGTATAGATGACAAAGGCGCAGAGAAGATACTTAACCTGGTTATATCTAGCCGGCGAACTCTTTGTGTCGAAAGATTCCTTATAAAGTAAATAGGTAACCCGCCCGGCAACGGCAAAAAGGGTTAACAAGTATAAAGGATGTAAGATGCCGGCTTTTGGATAATATCCCCAAGAATATTTATAATAACCTTTTATAAATAGATTTGACGACCAATTAAAAAATAGAAAAAACAACCCAGCTAAATATGCAAATGGTACAATCTTTTTCTCTCTATCTTTCTTAAGGAAGAAAATGAAGAAATGATAAAAACTGTAGGGTATAAAAATTATGCCCGAGTATCCTACTCGAACCATTATGCTTGCCATTTCCTCTGTATTAAATGAAAAAAGTATAAACCAGGAAAATTGCCACCAAAAAGTAACCAAGCACATTAAACCAAAAGCCTGATTAATATTTGATCGAGGATTTTTAAAGAAAACAAAGACGCCTAGGAGTATAAATAAAATTGAACTTACTAGCGGTGGGATTACAAAGACATTCATGCAGAATCTTCTCTAATGGCTTGAGCTAATTCGCTAATAAACTCTGGAATAGCTGTTAAACCAC
>JABMRN010000222.1 GCA_013202515.1 Candidatus Omnitrophota bacterium
ATATACATTAGCCTTACGTATAAAATCAGGAGGTTTACCCCTATCTCTTATATGGGTATTCTAAAGAACGATTTGCCTCATATAGACATATAAGATACATATACTGTGTCATTAAGGGTGTTTGTTATTAGTTATATGTATTGATGGGATGTGAGATAAGAAAGAGTCTATTCCCTATGTTTGAAGTCTACCTGCTATACACGCGGTGCAACCGTCTTATTACGCAGAGTGAAGCGCTAGCTTCTTTAACCTGTAACGTCTCTCTAATTCCTGATAGTTTACGCGCTTTACTTCCGGTAAGAATATAACAATTCTCAAGGTTTTATCGTAGCTTGCTACGATCGGAAGGTTCGGGGCTTCTTTTCCTAGCGCCAATTCAAGAGTAATGGCTAACATCTCCATAATCTGGCTATCCAGTTGTTCGTCTCTTGAGTTTACATCATGTGTTTTATAATATTCCTCAAAGTTCTCCGGGTTTACACCAGCAAGAAGCGGCCTTTTGCCCTCTTCTAAACCACTGACTGCGTATGCATTGCTAAGATATGTTGTTGTTGTCTCGGAAGTCAAGGAAACAATGTTTGATAAATCATTCCTATCCTGATTTCCCAGTTCATTATTTATCCTGCCTATCCATCGATCCAGAGATTCATTTATTTCTTTGTGAACAATCGCCACATTGTCTAAACCCATTTTGCGCAATCTCTCAGGTATGGACCTTATTTCTTTGGCGAGCTCGGATCTTGCCAGCGCATCTCTCTGCAAGGAACGTGATTGGGCATAGCCAGGAATCCATTCTGTTTCAAGGGGTAGGACAAGCTTTCTACCTTCTTTTTTGAATTTTCTTGCGAGTGGAATTATTGCTGTCATTATGGCGTCTGCTTCGAACCGGGCGAAGTTTTTTTCCATATTCCCAATTGTAGCTAAAAGATCTTGTGACACCTTTTCTCCATTTGACGCATAAAGAGTTTGTGTAGCGCTTTCGACTCTGTCTTTTATTTCAGCGCTAGTACGTGTATTAAGGTCTTGTTTATCAATCCCGGCATCTGGATCTTCCTCTTCGGAAATGTTAGACATAAGCTCATTTGCGGCCTTAACAAATTCTGCTCTTCGATTGGTCGCTGCGGATTCTACCAATTCAAAAAGTGGCGTTACCGGGCTTGTCTTGCTCCTTTCAACAAAAGTTCTTCTAGGAGAAAACTTAGTTGTGTCTGCCGCTTTTCTTGATTTCTGCGTATCATTCCTTATCTTTTCTTTTTCGTCGAACAATGGCGCAAACCATCTTTGCATTATTGTTTTACCTTCAAGAGATACTATCGTAATGGATTTGCTTATTGTAGCCGGAATTATCGCTCCTTCTCCCTTTCTAAGTTTTAGGCTGCCGCTTTTTTCATTATGTATCTCTATGGAACCATTTTCGACAAAAATAGCATAGCCTCTGCCTCTAATGTCTTCTATAACCAATCCTTTGTCAGCGCCTTCGGCTATATGCATCTGTTCTACTATAACAACAGGGCTTTCAAATAATCTGAATGCCGTATTTCCATTAATATCCTGCGGATAAATTTCGACAGGCCTAAGCGCGGCCGGTTCCGATTTCTCAAATGGGTTAAATGTAACTGTCGTCGCCTGCTCCATTACCTCAATAGTTGCATTGGGATCTTCCTTGTTGGGCCTTGCCCTTTTGCCATCACCTCTATCGTAAATAGCAACAGCAGTTGTTACAGGAACCGGGGATTTAGACCATTCTGCAATAAAGGAACTTTGTGGGTTAGGCTTATATCCTTTCCTTTCTGATTTGCCTCTTATGGCATGAATAGTAGCTGCCGGGACATCCACGAGGTCATCCGGGTCATAATCTATTACGTTCAAATATCCTTCCAGATTACCCGGTGTATCCAAAAATTTTATAAGTTCTTCCAGCTCTGCTTCCGTAAGTCGCCCATTACCAACAAGCTTCGCTTTGATTACGGGCTCCTTATCAAAGCAACGCAAATTTTCTATAATTATTTTTTCTAGTGTTTTATTTTCCCACTTTAATTTCTTTAATTTTTGTAAAATCTTTTTCATACTTTCGCATGGCTGTGGAACTGCCTGTTTAAGATTATCCGGAGATACAGCGTCTTTAAGCCCAAGATAAACACTCGCCGGGCCTAACATTTTCCACATTTCCGGTTTCGGTAACCTTTCGGGCTTCCCCGGCTCCGCTTTGTAACCTGCTGCCGGATGAACCGCAACAGATAACGTCTCCCTCGCATCTAACAATTTCAATATACATCCTAATTGCGGTCCGTATTCTTCGACATGTTTCTTTCCCAATATAACTTCTCCATGCATATCTAACAGCTCTCTAAGAGACATGGTGGGTCCATTGCCTAAATCTACCTTGGATGGATACGCCTCATCATCCGAAGCTATCCAGCATTCACTTACAGGTTCTTCCATTCCAACATTCATTTCGGATGCGCTAATGCCTAAAAATGCAAGTATCTTTGAATCTCCTGCCAGCTCTCCCCACGTAAATCCATCTTTCCCGGTTCTTATATTAGGCTCAGCAAATGTTATCGGTTTGCCTGATTCAACAAGGATTTTGGCTTCCTCATCTGTGGGGCTATGTGTTTCTTTTGCTTCGGCTAGCGCTTCTAATATTTGATCTGCAGTTACGTCTTCTTGTTCGGATAAAGGTTCTAAGTCATTAAGTGCGTTTCCCAAACCGTGCATGGATTCGGGAATTGTAGATTGAACAATAGTGAACAGTTCTTGAAGGGGCCTTTCTTTTGAAATCAACTGTCTTTTTTTCATATCTTGTGCAAAATACGTCAATCCAACCAGACAACCGTATTTAAGGTCCATCTCGTTATCGCATATGATTGTTATTTTTTTGCTTTCATCCCGCAATGCCTTATTTGCCGAATGCAGAATCTCTCTACCGGATGCTCCAAACAATGAACCTCCGGAAAGCACTACATTTTCGATATGATAATATTGTTCGAGTGATTTCACTAACGAAGCTATGCACTTGCCAACCTCGGTAAACACGCAAACTGCATCCTCCTTCTGCTCCCGATTTCCTTCCGTAAGCCATTGCCGCAAGATATCAGGAACAGCATCTTCATCCCTGAAGCCGTATTTTTCGTATAAACCGAGCATGCGGGCATTATTCTCAATGCCTGACCACGATATATATGTGCCTGCGCCACCGCTCATTTGCTTATTGGCGCGCATAGACGCAGTACCTTCCTGTAGATTAATTATCACTTTGTCAAATTCATTTACCCCATCCGTGATCCGTCCGTCTTTATCTATGTAACCTGATGCTAAATCGTTTCCGAATTTAAGAACAAGTGTATTACGGCAGCCATATCTCTGCGATACACCAAAAGTCTCCATCTTTCCGTCATTTTGCGCAAAAACTTTCTTTTCCGGAAAGATAGTGTAAAATATTCTGGACACTTTCAATATAAAAGTTCTTTGAAATGTAAATAAAATGGCATACCATTAATGGTTGTTGTAAATCGCAATAATAACCATTAAACCGGGGCAAAG
>JABMRN010000223.1 GCA_013202515.1 Candidatus Omnitrophota bacterium
AGCAGAGCAATTAATGTCTGTTCTCTTTCGTCATGTCCACCGCCAATTCCGGCAAAGCGCTGTCTTCCCACCGCGTCTATTTCATCAAGAAATATAATGCATCCCTTTCTTGTTGTTTTTACAGACCTTTTCGCTTGTTCAAAAAGATCTCTAACCCGAGATGCGCCAACGCCGACAAACATTTCTACAAAATCCGATCCAGATATTGAAAAGAAAGGCACCTCTGCTTCACCAGCTACGGCCTTAGCTAAAAGTGTTTTGCCACAGCCCGGAGGGCCTATTACTAGAACACCTTTGGGCATTTTCCCGCCCAAGCGCTGAAAACGCTTTGGGTCTTTCAAGAATTCTATAACCTCTTTTACCTCCTCCTTTGCCTCATCGACTCCGGCAACATCATTGAAGGTAATCTTAAGCTGGCTACCCGAAGCAAGGCGAGCCCTAGATTTACCAAAGGACAAAATCTTTCCCCCGCCTCCGGCAGCACCTCTGTACATTAAAAACCAAAACAGCGTTACTAAGACGACAGGTCCTATTATTGCCCAGAAGAAATTAGAAGCAAACGTCCTGGCGGGCTTAACGTCGAAATCCTTAACATTTTCCCTAAGCGCCTTCAGTAGCTCTGGATCATCTGCTGGTATATTTACAACAAATTTCGATCCATCGTTGAGTTTTCCCATGGCCCTATCTTCCATAAGAACAACAGAAGAAATGCGGCCGCTCAGGTTATTATCGTTCAGCATGCCAAAAAATTCGCTGTAGGTTACTGGTTGAGGGGGATTTTCAAAAACTTGCGAGCCCCACTGAAGTGCATAAGTAAGACCAATAATAATAAGTACCCAAATAATCAAATTTCTTCCATATAGGTTTTTACCGTTTATCGGCTTCTTTGGTTCTGGTTGGTTTTTCATATTGCCCCTTATGTTATGATCTTATCAGAAAATATACAAATAATCAAATTAAAACAAATTCAGCTCACAGTTGTTGAATGTCGCTCCATGGTCAACATGTCTCTTTTTTTTGCCAATCTTATTCCTCCAGGTAAATCGAGAGACTTACCGCATGGCTTCAACCTTATCAGTGCGCTAATCTCCTTCCAATGTCTGAAGTTCAGTTTTTTTATGTCGGATCCTGCTTTCATAAGCGCGTCCCTTGTTATTTCCTTTTGAATGGCGCGCGGTTGGATGACAATATCCTTTAAGCGCAACGATACACAGCTTCTCCCTTCTTCAATGATATTTGAAATTTTCTCTTTTGCTGAATCTATGAACTCCTTATCTTCACGCAAGCTTTCTGCCAAATTTACAAGAGATCTCTTGAGGCGCGGGTTATAGCGTGAAAGCTCGGGAATGATTGTATTTCTAACGGTATTCCTGAAATACTTGTTGTCGTTATTTGTTATATCGACCACGTAGTGAATCTTCTGCGACTTAAGAAAGCGGAGAATTTCATCTTTCTCAACGTCTATAAGGGGCCTAACGTACATCGCACTGGTCGATGTCCTTTTCGGCGGAATTCCTATGATGCCCTTAAGGGATGTTCCTTTTATTATGCGCATCAATACCGTTTCCGCAAGATCATCGGCAGTATGTGCAGTTACAATCTTATTTAAATTATTCTCATAAGCGACGCTTTCAAAAAATTTATATCGCTCATATCTTGCGGTTTCTTCAACAGACAGTTTCTTTTTCTTTTCAAACTTTAACTTTTTGTGGAAAAATTTTAATCCCAGTTCTCTTGTAAGCGCTCTAACAAAATCAGAATCTCTCGATGAGGCTCGTCCGCGAATGCCGTGATCCATGTTTGCTACAAATAATGTTATACCCAACCGCTTCTTTAGGCGCAATAATGCATGCAATAGAAAAACAGAATCTGATCCGCCAGAAACACACACAAGCACACTATCTCCCCTCTCGAACATGTCGTGGCGATCTACGGTATCTTGTATTCTGGTTAATATCTGCATAATCTCTTATCGTTGATTGAGGCTAAAAATGTGGTAGCGGGGGAGAGACTCGAACTCTCGACATGCCGGGTATGAGCCGACTGCTCTAGCCAACTGAGCTACCCCGCCATAGTTTACCTCTCAAAAGCCGTGACGTTGATGCATAGAGATCGAATATATCATAGTATTAATATATTGTCAATATATGGTGCTATAGAACATCCTTAATCCACCCACCCCCCAGGACCGTATCTTTTTTGTAAAACACCACTGCCTGCCCAGGCGTTGGAGAAAACTGAGGCTTTTCAAAGGTTACACGTGCTGTGTTTCTTGATAGTGGTTGAATGCAGGCATTGACCTCTTTTGATCCATATCTAATTTTTGCCTTTGCATGGATTCTTCTCTGTGAAAAACTACCATTTATCCAATGAAGACAATCGGCTATGAAAGCCTCTTTGTAGGAATCCTTTATTGTGCCCACGTGCAGAGCGTTATTCAATGCATCTATGTGCGTAACGTACAATGGTTCAGAAAATGCAACCCCTAGCCCCTTCCGCTGTCCTACAGTATAATGGGAAATGCCCTTGTGTTTTCCCATACGCTTAACGCCGCGGAACATGATATCCCCTACTAACTCCTCTCCACCATCGCGCCCAAAGCACAGGTCCTGGCTAGATGCACGGTCGTGCGATTTTAATCCGACTTTCTTTGCTAGTGCTCGTACCTCATCTTTTTTCATGCGGCCGAGCGGAAAAAGAATCCTACTTAGTTGATGTTGCGATAGATTAAATAAAAAATATGATTGGTCCTTGTCCCTATCCTTGCCCTTTTTCAGATAATATTTATGCTCCTTACAAACAACGTTTGCATAGTGGCCTGAGCTAAGATAATCGCATGCAAGCTCATCTGCCTTTTTCAAAAGAAGGCCGAATTTTATCTCGCTATTACATAAGACGCAGGGGTTGGGCGTCCTGCCTTTCTTATAATCGCGTTCACATAATAAAATAATTTTGTTCCGAAATTCTTTGCTAAAATCAAATACATAATGAGGTACGCCTAGTTTTCCGCAAATACTTCTTGCGCTTGAAATGGCATCTAGGGAACAGCAAAGCTTTGATCCGTAAGCACCGCATTCTTTTTTCGGCCATGTTTTTATGGTTGCTGCTATCACCTGGTAGCCCTTCTTCTTAAGAAGGTGGCACGCAACGCTTGAGTCAACTCCTCCCGAAACCGCTATCAAAACTCTCTTCTTCACAAGATCTCCACGGAATCCTTAATTCCCTCACTAATGAAAAACTTAATATTGTCATTTTCAATAGCTATGATAACGCAGTCTATGTTGTCAAGGCTCTCTATAAGATCAAGACCCTCATCAGGCTCCATGACAAAGAGTGCCGTAGCAAGTGCATCAGCCATAGCTAGGCTTTTACATACGACAGTGGCGCTTAATACGTTATGTTCCGGCGGATATCCTGTCCTTGGATCAAGTATATGCGGGAATTTCTTTCCATCGATCGTTATATAGTTTTCGTATCCACCTGAAGTTGCTGCTGCCCCACCACTTAGCGACATGCGCGCAATAACCCTCTTTTTGTTTATTGGGTGCCTTATCCCAAGAATCCATTCCTTATCATTTCTTCTACCAATACATAAAACATCTCCGCCAGCATCAATTAAAGCAACCTCTACTCCATTTTTCTTTAGAACTCTAGCGGCCTCATCAACAATGTAACCTTTTGCAATTGCATTAAAATCTAATTCGACACCATGAACGTCGAATTTCACCGACAATATTTCTGGATCCAGAATAACGTGTCTATATCCGACAGCTTCCAGTGCCCTAGATATTACTTTTTTCGAAGGTAGTTCAAACTTCTTCTTCGAATAAAACCCCCACGCCTCCACAAGAGGACCTACCGTAACATCAAATGCCCCTCCGGTTACAGCACTTAAATATAAAGATTGATCGAGCAATTGAAAGAAATCTTTTGTAACATCAAATGCTCTTTCTCCTGCAACCTTATTTACTCGTCTAACCTCGCTTGTAGGCCTAAATCTATCAAAAACATCTTCAAGTGCTTTCATTCGATCTATGGCTTGGTCTATGGCTTCTTTAGAATCACGGGAATCAAAAGTTTTACAATTTATAATTGTGCCCAAAAGAGGAAGCGATCTGGTCTGGTATTCCGATTGAGAGCACCCGGTAAGAGATATAGCAAGAAGGATACAAATAGCTATCTTCATGAAACGCTTTTCAGTAGCAGGTCGATGTCGATGTATTTTTCGACCATACTGACAATAAGCCTTATCTTTTCCTTATCTTCAGGCTTAATCTTAACAACAATAGCATCTATCATCTGAACAGCCGAAAAGGTATCTTTTTTTATAGCGAGGGTCGGAACGCACAATTTAGCAAGATGGTCGAGGATCCTGGTATTTGGCCGCAAGTCACCGGTAAGAACGACACCTGATATTTTTTTGATACTCTTGGATTGGGCTTGTATTTTTATAACGGCCTTTAGCAGGTCATGCCTATCGGCAGGGGTTATAACAAGCGTGTTATTCTCTACATACTTAAGCGCATCTCGTACTTCCATTGCGCCAATTAATATTTTGCCTACCGAGACGTCTGCGTTGCGATAACCACATATAAGGGGGACCTTTAGCTCTTCTATTATTTCGCGAACTGTTGGAATCGCTAGTCTTTTTTGAAATGGCATAGCTCCAAGAACTTGAATCCCCTTCTTTTTGAATCCAGCCCTTATGAGCTTATTTACCTTATTGAATTTTTCGGGCATTACCTTATTTACGACAGTGCCGGCAAGTCGCACACCACTCCTGTCGAAGAGGGATTTGTTTAACATTACCTCATCGATGGGCCTGCCAACTCCACCTGGAGCAAGAAGTATCACTTTTGCGCCAAGAAGCCTTGCTACCGTAGCATTTGAAAGATCAAAAACGGAACCGACGCCAGCATGCCCTGTTCCTTCGATTATCACAAGGTCGTTTTCTGCTGCAACCTTTCTATATGACTGAAGAATTAACTTAGAGTAATCAGTATCTGTAGCGCCCTGTATGTATTTTTCGGTAAAGCCTCTCTCAACAGCAATCGGCGATAGGTCTTTTATGCACAAGTCCGTACTAATGCCGAAAACCTTCTCTATGAGAATAGAGTCTTCGTCAACTTTATAGCCCTGTTCCATAAGGTAACGTTGCCCGATGGGTTTAATAAACCCAATTCTCTTAAAGTGTTTTTTGAGGCATGTTATGAGACCAAGAGAAAAGGTGGTTTTACCTACATTTTGGAGTGTTGCTGCAATAAAAATTTTTTTTGCCATTGAAAGATTTGTTTTGTTTCTGGATTACGATTATCGGATCAACATTAGCCAAGCTTCCCGGCCCTAAAAGCCTCTAGGTACTCCTTGCAGTAATTGTCGTGTCCGAGGATGGCAGAAGAAGCAGTGATTGCCGACATAAGGGTGCTGTCTAAGGGATCCACTATGCATGCATCAAGCCCATAGGAACATGCCATGGACAAAAATGTCCTATTTAGAAGCCGTCTTTTTGGAAGTCCGAACGAAACGT
The DNA here is from genome assembly GCA_013202515.1 of Candidatus Omnitrophota bacterium. Classification (GTDB taxonomy): domain Bacteria; phylum Omnitrophota; class Gorgyraeia; order JABMRN01; family JABMRN01; genus JABMRN01. Next base: position 5,528 of record JABMRN010000223.1, read on the forward strand.
TGCTTAATCCCGCTATTGTTTTAAGGCCCAAGCTCTTCATCATCTTAATTGCACCTAAAAACTCCATTGCCTGACCCTGCTCAGAGCTTACCGGTCTTACCAGCGGATCGAAGTATAGCCTGTCTTTTGATATTTGGTATTTGCTACATATCTCCATCATGATCGTAGCAATTTCAAAGCGCTCCTTTGATGTAGCAGGCATACCTTTTTCATCCATAGTAAGGCATATAATATCACAATCAAATTCTTTGCAAATTGGAAGGATCTTTTCGTATCTAGACTTCTCCGCTGTAACCGAATTTAATAACGCCCTCCCCCTTGCTGAACGCATAGCCTGTTCCAATACGGCAAAGTTCGGACTGTCAATACATAAAGGGATCTCGGCTGCTTCCTGTATGATATCTATGAGCCAGAGCATGTCGTCAACTTCTGTATCTGGATTCGAGCCAGAATTTACATCGATCATCAGAGCACCAGCTTCCTTCTGCCTTCTGACCTCTTCTTGAATGAAATTGGCGTCCTTTGTCTCAACGGCGCGTTTTATATCAGGCCTGGATGTGTTTATACGCTCCCCTATGATAAGCATATTTATTTCTGTTTCTCCCAGCGAAGAAGTTCCGTAACCCTAGCAAGCGTGCTGCCTTCGTCTATTTCCTTGCGCAACCTATTCTCCGATTCGAGTATATTCATTGCCCTGTTGGCAACCTCTGTTAGCTTATCAGCAGGAATCACGCAAACACCGTCGTCATCTCCCACTGCCCAGTCACCGGTATTAATTTTTCTACCCCCGATAGTAAGAGGCACGCCTATCTCGCCGAATCCTTTTGGCTCACCGGCTCTCGGCATTACCTTTTTAACAAATGCGGGAAACTTTAATTTCTTGATATCAGATACGTCCCGGACAGCACCGTCAATTATAACACCTGCGATTTTTTTCTGTATAGCGCCGTGTGTTGCGAGCTCGCCCCAAACTGCCGGCCCTATACCGCCAGCATCAATAACAATCACATCACCTTTGCTAGCAGCGTCTACAGCCTCTACGGTTTTTGCCCAATCGCCGGGATAGGTTCTAACAGTCAGAATCTTTCCTACCATTTTCACACCCGGACATACAGGATAAATGCCATCTAAATCTCCGCCTCTGTGCATTGCATCGGAAATATTTGCGGTTGAAACAACGCTTAAGATATCTTTAACCTCATTAGAATTTGCCCTTTTAAAATATTTACTTTGGATTTTAACCCCTGTCATTATTGCCTTTTTTAAATTACGCGCTGCCTTTCTAGGGTCTTCTGATTTTGTGATTGCCCCTCCTACTATTGCAATACTGGCGCCTGATTTTATGCAGTATGCCGCTGTTTCAGAATTTATGCCTCCGGCAACGGCAATGGGAATCTTCACTGCCTTCGATATTTTCTTTAAATCTCTTAAGGGAAGCTTTCCTTCCATTTGTTCGTCAATTGCGCAATGTACGCCTATGTAATGCGCACCAAGGGACTCGACCCTCTTTGATTCTTTTAGCGGGTCTTTCACGCCTATTAAATCAACCTCAATCTTTGCCCCGTAATTTGAGGCGGCCTGAATGCATTCCTTTATGGTAGCATCAGTGGCTGCCGCCAATACACATACAACGTCAGCACCGGCCTTTGCAGCGCTCTCAACCTCTGCCCTACCCGCATCCATGATTTTCATATCCGCCACAATAACCTTGTGCGGGAATAGCTTACGCAGACTACGTACGGCATTAAGCCCTTCAGATTTAATGAGAGGGGTGCCTGCTTCTATCCAATCACACCCTCCTGCATCCGCTTCCTTTGCCACCTTAAGGGCCCTGGATAGGTTAAGGAAATCCAGCGCTACCTGTAATACCGGGAATTTAAAACGGCTCATGATTATTTTTCCCCTACAAGCTGAACTACCAATGTACGTGATCGCGACCTATTGTCAAAATCTACAAATACTATCTGCTGCCATGTCCCTATGGTAAGAGCTCCTGCGGAAAACGGAACGCTTAGACTGGGCCCAAGAAGGGACGCCCGAACATGCGAAAAACCATTCCCGTCACCCCATCGGGCATTGTG
>JABMRN010000224.1 GCA_013202515.1 Candidatus Omnitrophota bacterium
GGCGTGGACGGCAGATACTTCCATACCGGCGAAAAGAAGAACAACTCCGGCAAGGAACGAAATATTTCCGAAATTGCTGAAATCCGGTAAGATGCTGTGTGAGCCGAGAGTAAACTGAAGGGTGTTTCCCTTAACCCACCACACTATTCCGAGAGCTATAATAAGTAGAGCCGGGAATAAGGTGCCACCTATAACACCTACGGTAGAAAGCCACCCTGAAGTCTTCAATCCGCGAAAGTTCAGAAGCGTCGCTCCCCAGTATACACCTAGTATGACTATGACATTAAAAATTTTGTTGGCAGCAAGCGTCGGGTCAAGAAAAAGATAGGCGAGTGCACCTGCGCCGAATGCCAGTATAGTAGGATACCAGATAACGTTTTGTATCCACTGAAGCCATATAGCCAAGAATCCCATGCGGCCGCCGAAGGCCTCTTTTACCCATCTATACACTCCTCCACTTTCAGGCCAGCCGGTAGCGAGTTCAGCTGAAACGAGCGATGTTGGAAGCAAGAATATGAGTGTTGCGAATAAAAGGAAAAATACCATAGGCAGACCCTCTTTTGCCATCATAGGAAGCCCTCTAAGATTCATTATAATGGCAACGTTCATCATAGCTAGCATGAAAACGCTCAACTTTTGGATATTTACACCTTTCTTTCCCATTTGTCACCTCCGTGTTTTTTGTTTTTGCATTCTTTCAAGAGCCATTTTTATAAAATTTACAGTGTAAGGTGTTCCCTCGTTATAAGATGCCTTTATCTCCCCGTGGAATTGTTCCCCGTAAATCATTCGCGAGTTATTTTTGATGGCCTGCACATATGAGGATTTCGCGATTAGCTCAAAACCTTCGGGTATAACGGCTACTGCCCATCCGTGAATCTCAACTGCAGTAAACGGATCTTTCATGCCTTCAAAAATTGGGTCATCTTTAACCCTTTTTATTTCTGTTCTTGTTCTGGCATTTTCCATGGACGATATGTCTTCCCATCCCATACTCCTTGCGTAGGTGTATCCGTAAGCCATGGCAAGCTGCTGATGACCGCAGCATATGCCTAATATAGGGATATTGCTTTTCCTTATTATTTCGTATTCTCCGTTATATTCGAACATCGGGAGGTTCTGGTAGCCAGCGTTATTACCGCTTAAGATTATAGCAACCGGCTTTCTTTTAAGTTTTTGGAGCATGTCAAGCGATACTTCGTAATGTGGGATTGTTAATGTTTCAAGGTCGAGGTTAAGGCTTTTCACAAAATCCGCTAGTTCACTGAAGGTAAAGCCGTTCTCTTGGTTACCCACTAATAGTACATAATCTTTTTCTGGGGTCTCTGGAACAGGGGGCATGCCCGGAGAATATAGCGTAATCACGTTTATTTGTACTGCGTAGCCGTACCATTCTTTTACAAAAAGCCGCAAATAGCGCGTATTTACACTATCGAAGTTTACGATATTTCTGAAGGTATCGTTATTTTTTATAGACGCACCGCTAATATTAGTCCATTGCTTGCCGTCGGCGCTCATCTGCCAGATAAAATCCTTAAGCCATCCGTCTGGGTTTTGCGGGTTGGAAAGCATCCAAATCCTTGAAATTTCCCGCGTTTTCCCCAGGTCAAATTTTACCCACTGGGTCGTGGAACCTGGTGGTGTTGATCGCCAGAAAGTAACCTGGCCAGGATCATCAAGATCCATTATATTCTTCGGGTTCTGGCCGCTTGAGACTTCTACTCTGGATACAGGTATTCTGATGAGATTCATAAAGGAATCGTCGGCTTCAGCATCAAAGAAAAAACGCGATTTTGCCCATGGTCCTTCATTGCCGATTTCATCAACTGCGCGAACACGCCAGTAATATCTCGTCTTATTCTTTAATGAATCTTTTTCCTCGATAAGCTTGTGCGAAATTTCCCGTTTACCAGTTATATACTCATTCGTTTCACCGACGTTTTTATATGTTATAAGGTTTTTGCTTGTGAAAGTAGGATCGGTGTCGAGTTGGATTGCGTAGGTTCTCTTTCCTGTTCCTCCGGAGGCGTTAAAAAAAGAAAGGAGAGGTCTTTGATTTGTGACTATTACATCCAGGCTCGGATTGTTAGTTAGCGTCGGAGCTGTTAAGGTGGTTTCATTTTCAGCATGCAATAAAAATGCGTAAATAAAAAAGAAAAACAAAAAACATACGAAAAGCAGAGTTTTATTGTTTTTCATAACAAAAGCTCCTTGATTTTAAAAGTTAGCGCTAATTTCTATACCTAAGACCAAGGCATTATCTATATCCGACTGACCGTTAGGAGTTATAACGTATTGGATATCCGGCGTAATATAGAACCACTGACCGACCTGAAACCTGTGGTTTAATTCCAACACCGTTTCAATGCTCTGACCATCCAGTTCTTCACTAAAGTTACCCAGGATAAAGCAAAACGCGGTTACATCGCGATCGCGGTTTGGTGGTAACCCATGATATAATAGCCCACCTGCGAGCTGATATGTTTGTGTATTAATATGTTCTTCTGGGGCAAGATACGCTGCAACCCAGGCAGTCAGACCCTTGGGGCGGTCTGCGGGTATAGCTGTCTGATAATTATGTGGATTTTTGATTCGTTCGGCACTTTTGGCCCCGGAACGCATATAGTGAGGTCCCATGAACTCCGGCCAATCTTCTTTGTATAACATTTGGTCAAACATAAGATAGAAGCCGTAATTCCCGTGCCAGGGCTTCGTTGCATTGTCAAAATCTTGAAATTTGCTGGATTGGTAGTAACATCCGAAAGTCGTACTTCCTGGAAGGCCGTTGTCCTCTTTGGACTGGTGATGTTCATAGGTCAGCTGGCCCATAGCCAGATAGCCATTATCCATAGCAAAACTGAAATCGACGCCATGGTTGTTAAGTTTCTCAACCCGCGTGTCCGCATTATATATGCCGGCAATAAGGTGCCATTCGTCATTCGGTTCGTACGTAGTCCTCACAGCCCACGCCGTAATGTTAAAAGCCGGGAAGAAGAAGTTATCCGGCATAGAGTTCAGATTATCATTGATGCCGCCGCTCACGTAATATAACCAAAGGTCGGATGTGGCAAAAAGGTCTCCAGCAAATAAACGGCCTACCTCTACTATCGTTGTGTCATCTAAAAACGATTGCGACAGATCCAATTCCCCGAAAAAATAATTACCCGGAACATAAATTTCCTGCACCCCGAAGAAATTGCCGACTGCGGCAGATAAGTTTTTTCCCGATGCTAGATAATTGGTGACAGTTAGGGCTAATCCTTCGAGAGAGGCAATCTTCTCAAAATCGAAGGCAGTTGAGATATCCAGGAATCCGGAATATACCGTGGCTTGTTTCAATCCGCCAACAGGGTTGCCGCCGATATCAGTAGTAAAATTTGAGGCAACGGTTAGACCATTGTCCTCAAGCTTAGTACGCAATCCAACCCAGTCGCCAGTGGCAGACGGCATGTCAAACCATGGCTTAAAGAATAGAATCTCGTGCGCGGTGTAACTTGTATTTTCCGCACTATGTGCAGTTTCTATCGTGAATATTAAGAATAATATGAGTAGGGATTTTCGGTACATTATCGTATTTTTATTAATTTGCTTTAATATTGATACCGCGTAATAGTATACTTGTCAATAATACGAATTTCAAGTGGCGTACGTCTTTATGTAGCAGGAAACACTTTAGAAATCCTACGCGTACACAAAAAGCCGTTATGCTAAGGTAAATCATCCCCACAGGTCACTGAAAGACGCGTCGGAAGCGAATGGCTCCTGCCGTAAAGACCACTGCACCAATGGCGATAAGGCTCACCACCCACCTCCACATGGCAAATAGAGAAGTCCCTTTAAAAAATATGCCGTTTGTCAAGTCGAGGTAATATTTTAAAGGGGAAAGGTGTACCAAAAACTGTACCCATTTTGGCATAACCTCCATAGCAACCCAAGCGCCCGAGAGAAACATTATTGGCACAAGCACCAAAATTGAAAACAGTACTGTCTCAGAGAGATTCTTAGAGATAGTTGATATGAATAGACCCAGCCCCGCTACTGTGAAGAAGTAGATAAGGCTTACGAAGAAGAACGCCCAGACGTTACCCAAAAGGGGAATCCCCTCCACAGGAATCAGTATTACGAATATCGAGATGAAGGTGGCAACAAAAAGAATGCAAACCATGGGAACAATTTTGGATATCATGATTTCGTGCGTTCTAAGCGGTGTTACCATAAGTTGTTCGATGGTGCCGAACTGCTTTTCGTTGACCATGGCGGTTGCGGTAAGAAGCACCCCTATAAGGCTCATTATCATCAAAAATTCCTGGAGACAAAAACTCCACCGATCTATGAGGTTCGGATTATAGAAATAACGTATGCTGTAGTTTACGTAGGGGAGGGTATCTTTCGCTATTTTCGATACCTTCCATTTTGTAAATGTGAGGTTAAGATTATATTGCTGAACGATGTTTGCTATATACCGTAGCGCAAGCTGTGAGGCATTGCTTTTAGATCCATCCAGTATAACCTGCATCTGGGCAGTGCGGTAAGCAGTGATGTTTTTGGCAAAATTGTGTGGGAATACTAGAACAACGGCGACCTTGCCTGCCTCTATGAGATCCCTGATTCTATTCTCATCGTTTATATTATAAGTGACATCAAAATAGGGTCTGCGCAATTTACTTATTATGTCGCGGCTTTGGGAGCTATGGTCGCGGTCATAAACAGCTACTGGATAGTTGTGGAGATCCATTGTTACCTGGCCGGCAGTATGAATGTCAAGCGTCGAAGCGTATAAAACGATAATAAGAAGGGGTACGTTCCTAAGAAACTGCATGAACTCCTTCCTCATTAACAAAAATAGCCTGAAAAACATGTTTTACCCCAACCTTTTTTTAAATAAGGTAATAGAAAGAAAATAAAGCCCAAGACAGAAGGCAATTATTATTACAATGTCGAACTTTAAATTGACAAATTGTGCACCCTTCACCATTATTTTTCGAGTTAAGTCTATGTAGTAAGTAGCCGGGAACATATAAGCCATATATTTTCCCTCTTTTCCGACATTCGAAACGGGTACCATGAAACCGCTATACAGAAAAGAAGGCGTAAGCGTTAATATAGAGGTAATAAGTATGGCTGCGATCTGAGTATTGACGAGTACGGCCACCAGAAGCCCGAGCGCCACTGCTGATGCGACGAAAAAAGCGGAACTCGAAACAAGTAAAAACAGACTCCCGCGCATGGGAACCTTGAATAAGAAAATCGACAACGCAATAAATATCAGGGCATTTGCGTAGGATATTATCACGTATGGCACCATCTTGCCCAAAAGATATTCAGATTTCGTTACGCTTGAGCAGAACATATTGAGAATCGAGCCGGTTTCCTTTTCCTTGGCGAGGGATATAGTTGCCACAAGCGGAGGGAAAAACATCATGACTATTGCCACAATGCCGGGCACAATAAAATCTTCACTCCTGA
>JABMRN010000225.1 GCA_013202515.1 Candidatus Omnitrophota bacterium
ACGAATGGCTATTTGCCACTTCAATGCGTTTGTTTATCAATTCTTTGCTGTTTTCTGTCGCAATATTACGCATTAAGAGGTTAAAATTAACATAGTCCTCCACAAAATAAATTAAACCGGTTGCATATTGCTTTTTAAATTCAACGACTTCCGGTATTTTCGTAGATATGACAGCCTTGCCCATAGCAAGATATTCATTTATTTTTGTAGGGTACACATTTTCAGTATATGCGGTTTTGAGGTAAGGTATAATGCCTGCGTTAAAAAGCTTTACATACCCGGGGAGTTCTTGCACATCTTTTTTGCCCAGAAGGTGTATGTTTTGTATATTTTCGATAAGCGATAAATCCGCTTGTTTGGGACCTATGAGCACAAAAGATATATCCTTATTTTGCAAAGCAATTCTGCTTAAATGCTTAAAATCTATCCATTTATGAATACCGCCAATGTATCCGATTATAGGTTCTTTGATCGCAAGCATGTCGCTCGGCACTTCAAGTGTATTTTTTCGAGCGGCATTATAATTCCCCACGCTTACACCGAACGGAAAACTATATGTTTTTTCATTTATAATGCGGCATTTTTCAAAAAGCTTGCGCGACGTAGTAAAAACTAAATCAGCTAATTTAATTACTTTCTCTTCTACCTTTTTTATCTTTCTTGCCCCCTTGGAGCTGGAAGCAAAGTCATCAATGCAATAGTAGATAAACATACTTGGACTTAATTCGTCAAGCATGTCAATGACTAGAGGGGTCGGCAAAAAACTCCATACTATTGGATTGCGAAATTCAAGAACCTTCATCCATTTTCTTATTACAGATAGCATTATAAACCTATTTATTTTTGTGGCAATTTTTGAATACGGAAAAGGTAAAACAAGCGGCGAATATATATAAAGATTTTTATTAACTTTTCGTATACCCTTATAACCTTTTTTCCAGTTTAGGAACCTATTCCAAAGTCTGGGCATATCGCGCAAATTTGGCGTCCGAACTCCAGTATTTTCAACAAATAAAATACGGTTTCCGCCATTGGCCAAAACTGACATTATCTCTTGATGCCCTTGCCACACGAAATCCCAATCTATGCTTGATATGCAGATAATATTCTCGTTTTTTAACACACAATCCTCCATATATAGCGTATTATTATATCATAAAAGCAGGGGATGATTCCACTGATTTTGGGGAATTATTTATCAAGTAGCACTATAAAGCGTATTTTAATCTGGGCATAAGCCTTAGAATAAGAACTTTTATTACTTTAATGTTTAGTAGCTGAATCCAGTGGCGATTATCAGGGGGCAAGGATTCTATGTAACTGTTTATTTTTTCGGATTCTACTTTAATAAGAATGTTGTTTTCTGAATCATACACATATATACAATCGTCCACTCTTGCCTTCCTGTTATATTTCGCATCTAACAGATACCCGTTTTTGTATAAATGCCTCCTATTTAACGATGCTACAGCTCTACCTTTGTCAAATAGGATGGAACAAATAGATCTTGGTACCCATGACTCGGACAAAAACTCTATATGGCTCAATGGTCCGTACTGACTATATTGATTACCCGATATATATATTATTTCTGAGCCGGAATAATTAACAAGATCTTTATTATTTTTCATGTTAAATATCACTTTTTGCTGCTCAAGATTCCATGCTTTCCAATGATCCGATATGCCTAAAATGCAAAAAATCAAAACGCTAAAAATTAGAGTTCTCCATTTGTGCCCAACCGGTATCAGGGCAATTAAATACGCCATTAAAAGCGACCCAAATATCGTAACCCTGTTACCCAGGTTGAATGCCATTTGAGGATACATACCGGTAATAGCGAACATTCCAAAAGACAAAAAGGTAAGTAAAGTAAATGTCAGAATAAGCTTTTTATTATACCTATTTTCAGAATCCTTATAGACTGCATAAAAAACACCCGTAATAATAATACCTGCTGCAATAGACGGCCATCTGAGTTGCGTAAATGCATAATATATTTTTAACCACATGGAAGGCCCTACCATCGCATCAAAAAACGTAATTATTTGGAGTATGAACTGCTTTATAATAGAGTAAATTTCAATATGTTTCGGTATGCGCTGTATCCAACCAGACATTAACCTAGGCATAAGAGTATAATACAAAATATAAGCAACATTGGGAATGAATATAATCAAACCATTTTTAATCTTCTTGTCTAAAACAAATAGGAAAAATAATGATATAGCAATAGGCGTAGACCCGTATGATATAAATGATGCTGCTATTGCAAAAAAGAATGCAACCAATAATTTATTATTAAATGCGAGATAATAAGCGTACAAATAAAACGCGAAGGATAGCGTAAGATACTGTAGCATAAAAAAGTATACAGTTGAGTCGTGAGACGGAAAAAATATGAACAAAAAAGATATCAAAAAAGAGGTTTTACTATTGGTGTAAATTTGAAAAAAACGTGAAATTAAAAAAAATGATACTATTAAGTATAACGCTTTTATGACATTTACCGAGAAGGCATTATCCAACCGAAAAAGGCTATACCATATGAAATGAGTAAAGTATTCAACAGGCGTTTCAATGAAATAAAAATTATAACCAGGCACCAAGAGACTCAAAATACTTTTTCCTTTTGTCTGCGCCATAGCATCGAAATCGTCGGAGATCATCCCCGTATTTATAACCAAGTACGTTATAAATACGGCAAAGAAAAGGAAAAGTATAACATTAAGCCTTTGATATGTTTTCATATATATCTAAATTTATTCGCAACCAAAATATTTATCATAGACAACTTCGGGAACCAGATTAAGTCTTGATAGAAGTTTAATGGGAATTTTCATTGCCTTTATAAAATTATAGCTGGTGGGATAATTGCGGAACGTCTTTATCGGCTCTTTAAGATATTTATCAAACTCCTCGCGAGTAATGCCTAAACGTTTTATGCAGAGATCTATTACCTCAGAATCCTCTATAACATAAATTTCTTTAATGTTTTCCAGAGTATCAACCCGGGACATTTGCCCGGAGCGTATTAATGCCGAATAATTAAACTTTCTTCTATCAATATTAAATTTTACTCTGTATACATAGGTCATCAAGCTTTGATATAAATCATCGAAATAGTGGGCTCCGGGATATACCCAGCCAAGTTCTTTAGATAGAATCTTTTGGGCTTCGGTCCTGACATAATCCACATAATAAAGTATAGGAACAGTTTTTATACCTCTTATAATTGCGTAATAAAAAATATGCTGTAGCTCCAGATTGAATCCTGGATTCTCGGGTGTCCATTTTCGTAATTCAACGGTTCCGAATCTTTTGTGAACGCTCCTCAAGTATCTACCATCAAGATAGTTCCATTCAAGAGGGCTTACACCTTCAGTTCTGAAAGACTGCCCGATAAGAATATGCTTTATATTTTCCTTGGCGGCCACACCATATAATGCAGTAGCTATACCGATATCCGCACCTTCCTCCAGATCCGGAGTCGACGCTTTCAGGAAGGCCAAACGAATGTCTCTGGACTCACGCTGATCAGAAGTGATAGTCCGTAAATCCACTTTTAATTTTTTAGTAGCTTTCTTCATATTTTCACCAGCTACCGGATTACCAAAACCGTCATCAAAATGCACCGCAAGCGGGCGTAAGCCCAGTTTTTTTGTTAAATAAAGCGTATAAGTGCTATCTCTACCCCCGCTTAAACCTACAACACAACCGTATTTTCTACCTCTAGCCTTTGTCTTAATATGATCAACAATCGAACCGAATCGTTTTGTATTAATAGGATACGTTTTTTCAAGCTTATCATGAAGTCTGCAGTAACTACAAACTCCGGACTCATCAAACTTAGCACCCGGAACTGTCGTATCAATTATGCATTTTGTACAAATTTTGTAACCCATATCTTAACTCTTATTTTCGGATAACTTTAAGGAAACTCACTTACGATACAAAAGAAACACGCTCACCAAAGCTAAAATAACCGCTATGCCTTTATTTAAAGTAATGCTTTCTCCGAGAATCAAAACGGCAAAAAAAAGTAGAAAAAACAAATTTAGAATAACGTTTGCCGGATATGCTATTGATATCTCCATACGTGAAAGTGCTATAGCGAAAAAAAATGGTGCTACTATAAATGTAATGATACCGCTAATAACAAGTCCTGATTTAAGCAAAAGAACAAAATAATTAAAAAAAGATTTTACAGAATTCAGCTTCACCTCACCAATTTCGTTCATTCTGAGCTTGATGACAAAAACACCGTATGCATTAAAAAACACGCTAAGAATAAGCATTCCCCAACTTAAAACAAATTGCCTTATGCCCATAAAATTATCCTTTTTTGTTCGTTCTTTTTTCTACAAAAAATAACGGGCGTCTGCGTGTTTCCTCGAGGCTGCGCCAGAGATATTCTCCAACCATACCCAATATCATAAGCTGAATACCACCCATAACAAGTATTAAAACAGCTATTGATGCCCATCCCACAATAACAGCGCTGAAGAAAATCTTGTCAATAATAACATAAGCTGCGCATAAAACGCCTAATATCGCCATCACTATACCGAGTCCGGAAGCAATCTTTAGCGGAATCCCTGAAAAGCAATAACCCAATCCTTCGCCAGACTAAATAGGCTTCTTAAATCCCATTTTGATCTACCGGACAATCTTGATCGCCTCTCATATTCCACTTGTCCCTGCATAAAACCAAGCCACACAATAAGCCCAAATAGTGAAGTGTTACGTTCGGGACATGCATTAATAGATTGTATTACTTTTTTATCTAGTAGAAAAAAATCGGCTCGGCATAGATCAATTTTGTTATCTTCTCCCTTCAAGAAGGAAAAAAGTAGTCTGTAAAACAGTTGAGCAGGAATACGAACATACCACGGTTCTTTTTTTCTGTCTTTACGAAGCGCCCAGACAACATGGCTTCCACTGCGCCATTTGTCCAACATCTTGCCAAGGCAAAACGGGTCATCCTGACCATCAGCGGATATGCAGAGAACGACCTCACCGGCTGCCTCTCTTATGCCTGCTCGAAGGGCCATATGGCTGCCTGAACGTCTGCTAAGCCTTAAAATCGTAATCCTTGAATCATTAAGCTCATTGACAATGTCAAATGTACCGTCGGGAGAGTGGTCATCAACGACTATAACCTGTAAATTATCAATTCCTGCTATTTTTTTGCATACCGAAAAAAGTTCACGTAGAACCACATTAATATTTTCCGCCTCGTTATATACCGGTATTACAA